>JBGPSQ010000306.1:0-2029 GCA_041490205.1 Gallionellaceae bacterium | reverse complement strand
GCGGCGGGCACGAGCGCGGCTTCCGCTCCGGCACCCTGCCGGTGCACCAGATCGCCGGCATGGGCGAGGCATATCGCATTGCCCGCAACGAAATGGATTTCGAGAACGCGCGCATCCGCAAACTGCGCGACAAACTGCTGAACGGCCTGATGGCGATAGATGAAGTATTCGTGAACGGCGATTTGAAGCAGCGCATCTTGCACAACCTCAACATCAGCTTCAACTTCGTCGAGGGCGAATCGCTCATGATGGCGGTGAGCGATGTGGCGGTGTCCAGCGGCTCGGCCTGCACCTCCGCCAGCCTGGAGCCGTCCTATGTGTTGCGCGCCCTGGGGCTCAGCGACGAGCTGGCCCACAGCTCCATCCGCTTTTCCATCGGCCGCTTCACCACCGAGCAGGAAATAGACTACACCGTGGAATTGTTCAAGAACAAGATCGGCAAATTGCGCGAGCTTTCGCCGCTGTGGGAGATGCATCAGGACGGGATCGATGTGAATTCCATACAGTGGGCGGCACATTAAGCAGATGTTAGACGTCAGTCGCTGGTTGTCAGTTAAAGCGGGACTCAACTGGCGACTAACGACTAACAGCGACTGAAAGGAGCGAATCAGATATGGCATACAGCGAAAAATTGATGGATCACTACGACAACCCGCGCAACGTGGGCTCCCTGGACAAGGCCGCGCACAACGTCGGCACCGGCATGGTGGGCGCGCCTGCGTGCGGAGACGTGATGAAGTTGCAGATCAAGGTGGGCGACGATGGCGTGATCGAGGACGCCAAGTTCAAGACCTACGGCTGCGGCTCGGCCATCGCCTCCAGTTCGCTGGTGACGGAATGGCTCAAGGGCAAGACCCTCGACCAGGCGCTGGAGATCAAGAACACCGCCATCTCCGAAGAGCTGGCGCTGCCGCCGGTGAAGATACACTGCTCCATCCTGGCCGAGGATGCCATCAAGGCCGCCGTGGCCGACCTTAGGAGCAAACAGAAGACGGACGAGGGCGGCTATCAGGCTTGCTCACCCCAATAGGAGACCGAGACATGACCGAAGCACTCATAGATTTCACCGACAACGCCGCCAGCAAAGTGAGCACGCTGATTCAGGAAGAAGGCAACCCCAACCTGAAATTGCGCATCTTCGTCGCCGGGGGCGGCTGCTCCGGCTTTGAGTACAAATTCGCCTTCGATGAGGCGGTGAACGAGGACGACACCGTGATCGAGAAAAATGCCGTCTCGTTGCTGATAGACGCAATGAGTTTCCAGTACCTGGCGGGCGCTTCCATTGATTACCAGGAAGGTCTGGAAGGCGCGCGCTTCGTCATCAACAACCCGAACGCCACCTCCACTTGCGGATGCGGCTCGTCATTCTCGGTATAAGGAGTGCAACATGGCAATCACACTGACAGAACGCGCCGCCGCCCGCGTGCAGAATTTTCTTAAAGGCCGCGGCAAGGGCGTGGGCCTGCGCCTGGGCGTCAAGACCTCGGGCTGCTCCGGCATGGCCTATAGCCTGGAATTCGCCGATGCGCTGGACGAAGGCGACCTCACCTTCGAGAGCTTCGGCGTCACCGTGCTGGTCAATCCCCAGAGCCTGCCCTATCTCGACGGCATGGAGCTGGATTACGCCAAGGAAGGGCTGAACGAGGGTTTCAAATTCAACAACCCCAACGTCAAGAATACCTGCGGCTGCGGGGAAAGCTTCAGCGTCTAAAGGCAAACCACATCATGCTGCTGCAAATCGCCGAACCCGGCAAAAGCGCCGCCCCCCACCAGCACCGGCTGGCGGTGGGCATAGACCTCGGCACCACCAATTCGCTGGTGGCCACGGTACGCAGCAGCGAGGCCGTCATCATTTCCGACGAAGAGGGCCGCGCGCTGCTGCCCTCCGTGGTGCGCTACCTGCCCAAGGGCAAGGTGCAGGTCGGCTACGAGGCGCTGGCGGCGCGCGCCACCGACCCGCACAACACCATCCAGTCGGTGAAGCGCTTCATGGGGCGCACATACGCAGACCTGGCCGACCGCAAGAATC
>JBGPSQ010000305.1:0-2034 GCA_041490205.1 Gallionellaceae bacterium | reverse complement strand
GTCGTTGCGGCGCGGTGGCGATCACGGAAAAATCGCGCAATCCCTCCAGCGACATCGCCAGCGTGCGCGGGATGGGCGTAGCGGTGAGGGTCAATACATCCACCTCGGCGCGCAGCGCCTTCAGCCGCTCCTTCTGCTGCACGCCGAAGCGATGTTCCTCGTCAATGATCACCAGCCCCAGGTTGTGGAACTTTATGTCTTTCTGGATCAGCTTGTGGGTGCCGATGATGATGTCCAGCTTGCCCTCGGCCATGTCCTTCAGCGCCAGCGTGGTTTCCTTGGCGGACCGGAAACGCGAGAGCTCGGCGATTTTCACCGGAAAGTCGGCGAAGCGCGTGGTGAAATTATGGTAGTGCTGCTCGACCAGCAGCGTGGTCGGCGCCAGCACCGCCACCTGTTTGCCTTCCATCGCGGCGATGAAGGCAGCCCTGAGCGCGACCTCGGTCTTGCCGAAGCCCACGTCGCCGCATATGAGGCGATCCATGGGGTTGCCGGATTGCATATCCAGAATGACGGCCTCGATGGCGGCGGCCTGGTCGGGCGTCTCGTCGAAACCGAATCCGGCAGAAAACGCCTCATAGTCGTGATAGTTCAGCTTGAACGCATGCCCCTTGCGCAAGGCGCGCTGCGCGTAGATGTTGAGCAACTCGGCGGCTGTGTCGCGCACCTGCTGCATGGCGCGGCGCTTGGCCTTGTCCCATGCACCGCTGCCCAGCTTATGCAGGGGGGCGGCTTCCGGCGCTCCGCCGCTGTAACGGCTAATGACGTGCAATTGCGCCACCGGCACATACAGCTTGGCTTCCTCGGCATATTCCAGCAGCAGGAATTCGTTTTCGCCATCGCCCATGTCCAGGTTCACCAGCCCCCGGTAACGCGCGATACCGTGCTGCTCGTGCACCACCGGGTCGCCCGGCTTGAGCTCGGTGAGGTCGCGCAGCATGCCCTCAACATTGCTCTTCTTCGCGGCGCGGGAAGCACGCGCCCTACCCTGCTGGGCATAGAGCTCGCTTTCCGTAACGACGGCAAGCATATCCTCTGTGAGCATGAAGCCGTTGCCCACCGTCGCCACGGTGAGCATGAACTTATCCTGGGCCGCAAGAAAACCCGCGTAGTTCTCGCACAACGCGGTACTGAGGCCATGGCCTTGCAGGTAGTCCGCCATGATTTCGCGCCGGCCCAGGCTGTCGGCCAGCAGCAGCACGCGGCCCGGATAGCCTTGCAGAAAGTCCTGGAATGCCTGCGTCGGCACATCGGCACGGCGGTTGACGGCGATGTCGGGCAAGGGGGCGGTCAGGCAAGCTGTCACGCCTTTAGGTTGCTCCCTCACCCCAACCCTCTCCCGGAGGGAGAGGGAGTCAGAATTCCCCTCTCCCTCCGGGAGAGGGGCTGGGGGTGAGGGAACGCCCGTCGCAACAACATCCATCCGCTCAAACGCCTTCACGCGGATAAAGAACTGCTCCGCATCCAGGAACAATTCCTTGGGCTCCAGCAATGGCCGCTGCGGATCGCCCCGGAGCAGGTTGTGGCGCGAGGCGGCGTCCCTGGCGAAACCGGCGATAGCGCCGTCCACGTCGTTGTGCATGCACAGCGTGACGTTGTCCGGAAGGTAATCGAACAGTGTGGCGGTTTCGTCGAAGAACAGCGGCAGGTAATATTCTATGCCCGCCGGGGCGATGCCTTTGCTGACATCCTTGTATATGCTTGCCTTGGAGGGGTCGCCCTCGAAGCGCTCGCGAAACTTCTGGCGAAAATGCGCCTGACCTTTCTCGTCCAGCGGGAATTCGCGCGCGGGCAGCAGGCGTATCTCCGGCACGGGATAGAGCGTGCGCTGCGAGTCCACGTCGAAGGTGGCGATGGTTTCTATGTCGTTATCGAACAGATCCAGGCGGAATGGCAGCGCGCTGCCCATCGGGAACAGGTCTATGAGTCCGCCGCGCACGCAATATTCGCCAGGGGTGAGCACCTGTTGCACATGGGTATAGCCCGCCAGCGTCATCTGTGCCCGAAAGGCGTCGAGGTCGAGGCGCTCGCCCT
>JBGPSQ010000304.1:0-2035 GCA_041490205.1 Gallionellaceae bacterium | reverse complement strand
CCGCCCACATATACACTTTCAGCGTACCCTTGGTTGGGAGTTTAACCCAATTTGCTGAATGACTGAAGCTGCGGGACGGGGGCCGTCATGGCATTCCGCGCGCTGACGTGCACGGCGTTTTGTACCGCACCCATGATTTCATATCCCCAGTGCGCCAAGCGCAGAAAACAATTGGGCTAGATTGACCGGCTTGTGCAGTACCGGCCAATCATAATTCGCTACGCTGCGGACAAACGCTGGCGAGGTGTCTCCGGTCAGCAGCACGGCCCTGATGGGCTTGCCGGTTTTCTGGCGGAGCTGGTTCAGGAGCTGGATGCCGTTGAGCGTACCGCCCAGCATGTAATCGACGACGTAATAATCGGCGTGCTCGAAAGCCGCGTGGAGCATGGCATCTTCCGCGTTGTGGAAGCATTCCACCTCGCCGCCCATCACCACCAGGGCCTTGTACATGGCTTCCGCCACCAGTGCGTCGTCTTCCACGATGGCAAAGCGTTTGCCCCTTGCGAACAGGTTATTGGCCGCAACTTCCTGAAAAGCCGTATGAGCGGCAGGTTGCATGCCGGCGTCTGCAGTGGAATCCAAAGGCAATCTGAATCCGAACACCGACCCGCGCCCGCTCTGTGAGCGGTATTCTATCGTTCCGCCCAGCAGCGCCAGCGCACGTTCTACGATGGCCAGGCCCAGGCCCAGCCCGCTGGTGCGGTCGCGCTGCGGGTTGTTGACCTGATAGAACTCGTCGAAGATGTGCTTGATGTGTTCTTCCGGGATGCCCATGCCGGTATCCCAGACCTGGAACAGCACATCGCTCCCGCGCCGCCTGGCGCTGACCAGGATTCCGCCCGCGTTCGTGAATTTGATCGCGTTTGAAACCAGGTTCATCAGCACCGAATTGATCAGGCCGATGTCGCTGCGAACGAAGAGTGTTTCCTTGATGGGGAAGAACAGCCTGAACCCCAGCTTTTTCCCGGTTGCCACGGGCGCATAATTTTCCTCCAGCCAGATGATGAGCTCGGGCACATTGATCGTGGCATATTCCGGCTTGATCGCGCCCGCATCCAGCAATGAGATATTCAGCAAGGCATCGAGCAGCACTTTGAAAGTGTCCATCACCTGGTCCAGCCGGGTGATGACCTCGTTTTGATCGTGCGTGGGATCGGTGCGCTTGAGCGTGTCGAGGTACAGGTTCGCGGCTGCCAGCGGCTGCCTGAGGTCATGCCCTGCCGCGGCAAGGAAGCGGGTCTTGGCCAATTCCTTTTTTTCCAGTTCGAGCATGGCTTCCCTGATCGCGCGCTCGGCATTCTTGCGTTCGGTGATGTCGCTGGCGAAGCCGACGGTTCCCAGCACCTTGCCGTCCGCACCGATGATGGGGGTCTTGAAGGTTTCCACCCAGTGTGTATCCTTGCCGTCAAACGAGGATTCCTCGACATGCTTTTGTTTGCGCGATGCCATCACCTCGGCGTCGTCGGCACGGTATTTCTCCGCCAGCTCCCTGGGCTGCAAATCCAGGTCGGTCTTGCCGGTTGCCTGTCGCGCGTCATCCAGCCGGAGATAATCGGCGAACACCTTGTTGATCGTCATGTACCGCCCCTCGGCGTCTTTCAGCCAGGTGAGGTAGGGCGAGTTGTCCATCATGGCGCGCAGGTTGGCTTCGCTTTTGAGCAACTCTGCCTCTCCCTGTTTGCGCAGGGTGATGTCCTTGCAAAAAACAATCAACCGCTGCGGTTCCTCCAAATGGGTGACGGCCACCTCAATATCGATCACATGCCCATCCTTGCGGCGATGGCGGGTTTCGAACCGGTCATAACCCTGATTGGCCACGGTGCTGATATGCTCCTGGACAACTTCCGGCGACAGCTCGATTGCCTCCAGTTGGCTGATGTGCATGCCCACCAGCTCATCGACCGTGTAGCCGGAAATTTTTGCATAAGCCTCATTGGCTTCCAGCAAAATACCCTGCATGTCGGTTACCCAGAAACCGTCAATCGAGGTGTCCAGCATCTGCTTGTGCTGTTTCAGCGCCGCTTCGGTTTTCTTG
>JBGPSQ010000303.1:0-2040 GCA_041490205.1 Gallionellaceae bacterium | reverse complement strand
CCGTCCGCGCCCAGCCCGACCCAGGCGAAAAAAGCGGCCAACGCAATATGCTGGCGGGTTTCCGAACTGAGCGGATCCAGGGATTTGCCGATCAGCAGTTCACGCAGTTTTTTCAGAAAATTCATTTTTGTTATTCCCGATTCTGTCTGATGCTTTTGGCGCTGTTTTATAGCAACACCAGGTTGTGGCTACGACCACCGCTGCGCGGTTTAACTTGCTGTACAAGTGAGCCTTCGCCGCAATCTCATGCTGCTGTTTCACAGCAGGACGAGATTGTCGCGGTGTATTAATTCCAGTTCATCCACATATCCGAGGATGGATTCAATCTCGCTACTGGCGTGGCGCGCAATGCGGCGCGCTTCGTCGGCGTTGTAGTTGACCAGCCCGCGCGCGATGTCGTTGCCGTTTTCGTCCAGGATGGCCACCACCGCGCCGCGCTCGAATTCACCGCTGACTTCGGTGACGCCGATGGGCAGCAGGCTCTTGCCGTCAACGCGCAAAGCACGCACAGCGCCGCCATCCAGTTTTATCTTGCCGCTGACTTGCAGGTGGTCTGCCAGCCATTGCTTGCGCGCGGCCAGCGTCATTTGCGGGGCAACGAGCAGGGTGCCGATGTTCTCGCCCCGCAACAGGCGCGGCAGCACGTCGCGTTCGTGGCCGGAGGCGATGGCGGTGTGGGCGCCGCTGCGCGCAGCGCGTTTGGCCGCCAGCACTTTGGTAATCATGCCGCCGCGCCCGATATGGGTACCTGCGCCGCCCGCCATGCTTTCCAGTTGCGGGTCGCCCGCTTGGGCAACATCCATTAGTTTTGCGCCGGGATCCTTGCGCGGGTCGGCGGAATAAAGGCCGCTCTGGTCGGTGAGGATGATCAGCGCGTCGGCCTCGATCAGGTTGGCGACAAGTGCGCCCAGCGTATCGTTGTCGCCGAACTTGATTTCATCGGTGACCACGGTGTCGTTCTCGTTGATGATGGGGATGACGCCCAAGTTGAGCAGGGTGCGCAGGGTAGAGCGTGCATTGAGGTAGCGTTCGCGGTCGGCCAGGTCGGCGTGGGTGAGCAGCACTTGGGCTGCGCGCAGGCCGTGTTCGCGGAAACAGCTCTCATATACCTGCACCAGCCCCATCTGGCCCACTGCGGCTGCTGCTTGCAGCTCATGCACCGCGCTGGGGCGCTGTTTCCAGCCCAGACGCTGCATGCCTTCTGCAATAGCGCCGGAGGAGACCAGTACTACTTCACAGCTATTTTCGCGCAACGTGGCGATCTGCTTCGCCCAGCTGGCAATGGCCTGTGCGTCCAGTCCCGCTCCCTGGTTAGTGACCAGGCTGCTGCCGACTTTGACGACGATGCGCTTGCAATGAGTCAGGGTGGTTCTCATGGCGGTTCAGAGTGTCGGTGCGTCTGTTTCCTGTGCGCTTTCCGCGGCTGCTGCTTGTTCTTGTTGGGCGGCTTGTTCCAAGTGTGCCATGATAGCGTAAGTCAGTTCCTTGCAGCCATCCCCGTTGATCGCCGAAATGGCGAAGTGGCGGGTGTGCGAGCCGAATGCCTTGAGGAAAGCGGCGACTTTCTCGTCCTTTTCTTCCAGCAGATCCAGCTTGTTCAGTACCAGCCAGCGCGGCTTGTTGAACAGTTCCTCGTCGTATTTTTTCAGCTCGTTGAGGATGGCGTGGGCCTCGTGCACCGGGTCGGTTCCCTCGTGCAGCGGCGCAATGTCTACCAAGTGCAGCAGTAAACGGGTGCGAGCCAGATGGCGCAGGAACTGGTGCCCCAGACCGGCGCCTTCCGCCGCACCTTCGATCAGGCCGGGAATGTCGGCGATGACAAAGCTTTTTTCGTTCGAAACGCGCACCACGCCCAGATTGGGATGCAGGGTGGTGAAGGGGTAATCGGCAACCTTGGGGCGCGCTGCGGAAACCGCGCGGATGAAGGTCGATTTTCCCGCGTTGGGCATGCCGAGCAGGCCCACGTCGGCCAGCACTTTCAGCTCCAGTTGCAGTTCGCGGCGTTCGCCTTCTTCGCCCGGCGTGCACTGGCGCGGGGTG
>JBGPSQ010000302.1:0-2048 GCA_041490205.1 Gallionellaceae bacterium | reverse complement strand
TTCCCCCCTCGCTGCGCTCGGGGAGAACCAGGAGTTTGAGACCGATGGCCCTGCGGGCCACGGCTTAACTCCGCATTAGCCACACGATCACGGACTGCATATGACCTCCACAACACCAGAAAAAACGGACGTATTAGGTATTGATGTCGGACTGACGCTTGTCAACCCAACATCTGGGCTCTGCCGAACCGGCTGTGGGGGAGACGTCGTCTCTCATACGTTCATTGACTATGGGAGCCGAACTGCGATTGTTGGCACGGGCTCTTTTGCCGTGATCGCGATTGATGCGCCAGTGCTCCCTGTGGAGACCTTGCACTATGATGTCCGCCCATGTGAGAAGGTATTCGTTTGGGGGCCCTTTCAGAAGCGTTGCAAACCGGGCGAGAGCCATGTTCCCGGAACCGGCCAAGCTCTTCGGCGCTCCGGGGTTGAAACCGCTCGCACGTTCGCACCTCACGTCGCGTCGGCCAGCGTGGTTGCTGACTTTCCGAAGATTTACGGTGATCGGAATATCGTGGAAGCGTTCCCAAATGGGTTCCTTGGAGTTTCCCTGGAGGCAGGATCGTTCCAAAATGCCTTGGGACAAGGGGAAAGGTTCGACTGGCTCTATGGAGAGTGGCTCAGTCAAGGGGTACACTCCCGGCTAAGCGCCGAAGTCCAGTGGCTGCGCAAACCATTCTGGGGACTCGTAGCCGCGAATAGTCAGCACGATGAGCGAGCCGCACTGATTTGTGCTATCACCGCAGCCTGCGTGCTTCTCGGGCGCTACGTCGCCGTGGGCGAGGCACTTGGAGGCTACTTTTTCATGCCGCCATGGAACGTGTGGCAGTCCTGGGCCAAGGACGCCCTGCGGCGGAACCGCCACGATCCTCGCCTTCCTCGGTCGGTTGAGGTATGGATTAATGGGACTTGTTTCAAGGCAGACCGAGATCTCCCTGCGTGACTTCTTTATCAAGCTTGGCTAACGGGCTGGTAAGCGGCGGCGGTGCTTTTCCGCCGTCAGCTTGACCGCCGTGTTATGCCTTTGACAGCGAAGGCTCAAACATCAATCGCCTGCGCCACCAGCCGCACCCCCAGCGCCCCGCAAACCTTTGCGATGGTGTCGTAGCGAGGTTTCGCATTGGGCCTGAGCGCCTTGTACAGGGCTTCGCGGGTGAGACCAGATGCCTTGGCGATCTCGTTCATGCCGCGCGCCCGGGCGATGTCGCCCAATGCGGCCGCCAGCAAGGCCGGATCATTCGCCTCCAGAATGTCCGTCAGATAGGCCGCAATCGCCGCCTTGCTGTCGAGATACGGCGCTGCGTCGAACTCGGGCAGGTCTGCCACCTTGATGCGTTGGGTCATGGTCATCTCCTTCAGTCAATCCAGCCGCGCAGCCAGTGCCTTGGCGCGCTTGATGTCGGTTTTCTGGGTACGCTTGGATCCGCCCGCGAGCAACACGATCACCTGCGCGCCGCGCTGCACGAAATACACGCGCCAGCCTGCGCCCACATGAATACGAAGCTCCAGCACGCCCCCGCCGACCGGTTCCACGTCCCCCATCAAGCCGCGCTCCAGACGCTTAATGCGCGCCACCACCACCCCGCGCACCGCCACATCGGATAGGCCGTCCAGCCATTCGGTGAATTCGGGCAAAGGCTTAATCGAGAACATTGCAGAAGTGTAATCGTTCGATTACATATTGTCAAGCAGGATTCACCGCGATTTGACTCCCTGCACCGCCTTCGGCACGGGTGGGGCATAACGGCGCTGCGGATCAGCGGCTGACGTACACGCGAGCTTGCTCGCGGGGACGGCTGCCCGCTGCAGCCGCTTGATGGACTGGCGCGAAGCGCCAAGACAAAAGCGGATGGCAATCAGCAGCGCCGATGGCTCGGCGCGTAGCGTCCGAGCCATCAATGTTTATCTGGATCGGTATAAAACCCCAAACACTGCAATATTTGCCGTATAAGACACCGACGATAAAATCAACGACATGATCATAAACATTTTCGTATCAAATATTTGCACAGCTTGCATTGTTTTATGACGGCGTTTTATACGGATCG
>JBGPSQ010000301.1:0-2061 GCA_041490205.1 Gallionellaceae bacterium | reverse complement strand
TGAGCCAGGATCAAACTCTTCAGTTCAATCTTCTAGCAATTTTATCCATCCCGAAGGACAGAGATCTCACTCAAAGCGAATTACTATATCGTTCTTCGACTTCGTGTGAGTTACTTCTATTTATGTCTTGAGTCGTTAATATCCAGGCCAAAACCAAAACCTGTATATCAACTACCCCAATGCACATACCCACACTCGTCGGTTGTCTTAAACTTTTAAAGAGCTGGCCGCTGTTTGCGTTGCATGTAGCGGCGAAGAGGTGCGCATTATATAGATCGAGAAACTGGCGTCAAGCGTTTTGTTAAAATTTTTTTACAATCGGCTGAATGGCGTGAATTTGCTGGGAAAATTCAGCATGTCCGAGGGTGTGTTGCTATGCCTGGACGAGATCAGTTACCTTGCTTTTGCTCCAACTCCCCCCTCACCTCGAAGCTGACCCGATCTATCGTCTTACCTTGCGCGTCGTTCAAGGCCAGGCTGTGACGCCCCGATCTCGGCAGCCACCATGCGGTTTGTCCGGATCCCACCACTTTCCCGTCCATTACCCAGGTAACTTCATTGCCGCTGCGCGCGCTGAATTGCACGCGCTGGCGATCTTGCGGAATGTCAGGATCGACGGCAATGATAGTCCCGCTACCCGGATAAAGTATCTTTGGGAAATGGCCCTTATTGCCTTCTTCATAGGCCGCAAGCCGTACTTCCCGTGATTCGGTTCCCTTGATGAACCATTCGCGCCTGGCGGGCTCTACCTCCGGCACAAACGTTACCTGGGCTTCAATCAGTTTGGGCGGGATTTTCCGGCCAAGCGCTTTCTGGTTGTTGTGCAGAAAATCCATGATGTCTTTCCAGACCGGGGCCGCACCGCTGACGCCCGACACGTCACGCATCGGTTCGCCGCTGAAATTGCCCACCCACACGCCAACTGTGTAACGATCAGAGAAGCCGATGCACCAGTTGTCGCGCATATCCTTGCTGGTGCCCGTCTTGACGGCAGTCCATGCGCGAGTTTCCAGGGAATTGCCGAAGCCGAAGGTCGTAGCGCGAGCACCGCTGTCCGAGAGGATGTCCGCTATGATGAAAGCGGCTTGCGCGGAAAGAATGCGGCGCGGCTTTTCTGCCGGAGATGATGAAGCAAATCCGACCGGGCTCCATACGCCGCCATTGGCAAGCGCACGGTATGCGTTGGTCAACTGGATGAGGCGTACGTCCGCCCCGCCAAGGGCAAGGCTGAAACCGTAAAAATCTCCGTCACGGGTCAGGCTGTCCAGCCCCGCTGCCCTGAGCTTTTGCACAAAGCGGTCCACGCCTACGATACCCAGCGCGCGCACCGCCGGCACATTCAACGAAGAAGCGAGTGCGGTGCGGACGGTCACCGGCCCCTTGAAATCGCGGTCATAGTCCTGCGGAATATACAGGCCGCCAGGAGTAGCCATTTGTATGGGGGAATCGTCCAGCACCGAGGCGGCCGTCAATTGCCTGTCATCGATGGCCATCCCATAGAGAAAAGGCTTCAGGGTAGAGCCCGCCTGGCGTAATGCCTGGATGCCATCCACGGCGGGCGCATCGGAGGTCTGCAGGTTGCTGCCGACATAGGCCAGGATTTCGCCGGTGGAATTGTCCATGACGATAACCGCACCGTCCTTCACTTCCCTATCCATCAATTCCGCCAAATGTTCTTGCAGTGACTGGATAGCGAACCGCTGGAGCTTTATCGCGATCGTAGTGGTTACGCGGGTTCCGGGCTTTTCCAATAACCTTTGGGCCAACTGTGGCGCGATGTTGGTTTCGGCGATGGCGTGAGGAGGGGAAGTCAGGAAGGTTGCAGCAAGGTCGTTCAACTCGGCGCAGTTTGTGATGTATCCGTCGGACAATGCGGCCGAGATGCCGCAGGCTCTTTTCGCGGCCACTTGCGGGGATGCGCCTGTTCCCTTCAGTAGCGCAATGAGCAGCAAGGATTCAGCCCGGTTCAATGCCGAGGGGTGTTTGCCGAACAGCCCCTGGGATGCCGCATTGATGCCGGTATATTCTCCGCGGAAGGGCGAAAGATTCAGGTAGGCTTCC
>JBGPSQ010000300.1:0-2109 GCA_041490205.1 Gallionellaceae bacterium | reverse complement strand
TCCACAGCATTTTGCACAAGCTCAACCTACCAACCGAGCCGTCTTCGGGTCATAGACCACTTCGGTAATCGACCCGTCCCGAATGCGCTGAACCGCTTCATCAATCACATGGAGCGGAACCAGGAACCACTCTCTCGGCTTGACTGGATGTCCGAAGCGGTCTTCGATGGTCAAGTCGAGCTGTGCTGCGCCGAACAAGCGGTGGAAGATGTGTTCCAGCCTGGAGCGATTCAGGTTGTGGAGCTTGTAGGTGGCGACCACCTCCACGTCGGCCAACAGATAGGTGGCATCCTTTTCTGCACTAGCGATGCGGGCCTCTACTTCGCCGCCGGTCACGCCGATCTTGTGAATTAGCTCGCGATGCTCGGCGACGAATGGATGGCTGGACAGGCTGCGCAGCACATAGATGGTTCCGGTTTCAATATCGTCAGGCTCTGGCACATCGCCAAACAGCGGCCCCATGTCCGGGTCGGTCAGGCGGCGGCCCGTCTCGTCCTTGTAGAGCGCCCGTTGTAGAGAGCGGCGCAGCAAGTTACTTTCAGTGCCGTTGGCGTAGATGACGCGCAGCCGTGCATCGCTTTCACCGTTCGGCGCCTTGATGGTTTCACCAACTTCAGCAACATACGCAAGCTGCCCACCGACGATGAAGTAGTTCCCACTGGCAATACTGGTATCGCGTCCGAAGCGCAGCGATATGCGAACGCCCGCCTTCAACTCCCGCTCCACCTGCTCAAACAGCGGCTGGAAATTGTCAAAATCCGCACATGGCGTACGGTCGGCAATTTCCTCCGCCGCACGCTTTTCAACGCTAGAACGTACATGGCGCAGCACAGTAATGTCGTCCTGGTCAGTGGGTTTACCGCCAATACCCAACTCGGCAAGCAGGGCGTCTTCGTCCAGCTCACTCACATCTGCCTGAGTCGATACTGCCCCAGACAGCAGACCTGGGGCATCCAACTCAGCCAGCAGGGTTTGCGCTTCTGGCAACTTACGTAGCTGATCCAAACGCACGGCATACAGTCGCTCAAAGATGTCACAGCCCTCGCCATGCAAAGGAGCGCGCCCATTGGCCTGATGGAAGCGCAGGATGTCCTCGAAGCCCGCAATGATGCGTTCCTCACGCGGTGTTCGGCTGGATGCCTTGAGTGGGGCGATTTCTACACCCAGCGCATCCAGCAGTTCGTCATCGTCCATGTCAGCCATTGCCGGACTCTCCTTGCGCCTGCGCCGCCTTCGCTTGTGCACGGTATCGCGCCAGCGCAGCCACGCCTTCTGCCATGCGCTTTTCCCATGCGTCGGCTGAGTTGATGTCCGGCAGGCGGCCACGCTCGTTCTTGAACTGCAAGGCGCGTTTTGCCAGCTCGCGGGCTTCGTCTTCGGGGATGCTCACCTTCTTGGCGGCAATGCTGGCCTGCACCTGGCGCAGCGATTTCTCATCCATCGCTTTCGCCAGCACCGCATAGGCAGCATCGAAGGGGTTGATGCGGTCTATCAGGTCAATGTCCAGGTCGCGCACATTAACAAACTTGCGCACCCCATCCAGCAAGGCCGTGCTGCCTTGCGCCGTGCCGCCGTTGGCATCTGCCTGAGCCAATGCCAACTTGGCCTGCTGGGTGATATTCATCGCAGCGATGGCGTGCTGTCGAATGGCCTCTTGGTCAATATCGCTCAAGTCCGGGTAGCGCTCACGCACGATCTTGCCCATGCGCAACTGGGTCAATTCTTCTGGCAGCGTATTTTCCTTGTCAAACAGGCCGCGCTCCAACACGGTTTTGTCCTGCAAGAAACTGGTGACGACTTCGTTCAAGTCCTCCTTGCAGATGCGCGTGGCCTCCGGGCTTTGCGGTGTTGTCAGTCCATTGATTTCGACGTGAATCTGGCCGGTATCCTTGTTCACCCCAATGTTGTGCCCCCCGTCCTTGTAGCCTTCCTCGCCGTAATCGAAACCTACCTTCGGGCCGTTGTCTTTGGGGGTGAATTCATAGCGCGGCGCCAGCACCTGTTCCATCAGCAAGCTGGCGGAAATAGCCTTGAGCATGTCGTTCACCGCTTCGGCCACAGCGGCTTGTTCAGCGGTGGGTTCGGCAATCAGGTTGGTGAAACGAGCCC
>JBGPSQ010000299.1:0-2148 GCA_041490205.1 Gallionellaceae bacterium | reverse complement strand
CGGCTTCCATCCGCTGGGCGCGCGCGTGATCCAGGAGCATTTCATGCTGGAACAAGGCCAGGAAACCAACAACTATACGGGCAAGGCCAATATCCTCGAATGCAATTTCGGCTGCCATAACGAGCATCACGATTTTCCGCATATCCCGTGGAACAGGTTGCCGATGGTGGCCCGGATAGCGCCTGAATTCTATGCGCCACTCAGGCACCACCCATCGCGCTGGAAACTTATTTTTACCTTCATCTCCGACCCGGGCTGGGATTTGTACCGGCATTCGGTCAGGGTGCCGCGCGTCCTTGGCGCGCGATGATTGTTCGGGGTGGCCGGGCAGATACCGTAAATGAAATGAACCGCGAATTCCATGCAGGCGGCGGGCTGGCATCATAGAGCAAAAAAAAGCGCAACGTAGTTGCGGCACTGCCTTCCTGCCGCCCCTCGATCAGATGCCACTCGCACGGGAACTCGGTTTCGTATTCTGTCTTGATCTTCGAGGTGGCGCCGGGCGCGACAGCATAATCGCGGGCCAGCCAGAAAAGAAAAAGCCCCTTCCCCAGAGCGGGGAAGGGGCGATCTGAATTGCCTGGTTACGGTATTACCGGTAAGCCGTTAGCCACCAGTTCCGCATTGATGGTGCCCTTGTTTTTCTCGGGTGGTGCCTGGTTGCCTGTGAGAGTACTGGCGCCCCAGTACACATTGCCCGCATTGAGGGTGAGAAAATAAGTATAGTAAGGACTGTTGAATCTAGTGGCGAGCGCCACCCCGGTCCAGGAGGAGAAGGCAAGCACAGTCGGCACGACAGCGTTGCCTGTCGGCTTGGAGGCAAGCTGAACCGTGCCCGCAGATGCTGCTGCAACTGCACTGGCGATTCCCACTGAGTTGCACCCGAAAGCGAAGTCCGTGTATGTATTATAGGTGCCCACAGTCGTGGTCGGCTGATAGACGTAGCCAGAAACCGGATCGCAGAATGTCCCCGTTCCTATCGTCGGCAAAGCTGTCAGCGCCGCGCCCGTTGCGTCGGTGATCCGGTTTGCCACTATCGACGTGTTCGGTATAGAGTAGGTGTTTGCTGTCTGTGTCTTAACGTATGCTGACGACCCGGCCGGATAATTGCCTGGTGCAACGCAAGCAATGGTTGTGCCCACGTTGTTCGTGCATACGACGGCTTTGCCGGACAGGCTGGTCTGGCTGATACTGTACGTAGTCGTAGAGCCGTCCGCGTTGTTCAGGCTGACATGAATGCCGTCACCGCCATCCACAAAGGTATTGGTGCCGGTAACTGTAACCCACCCTGCCGGAGTCAGGTCGAAGCCCGTCGGAACGTAACCAGCAGAACTGGTCCAGACGCCGCTCGCGGCTGCCACCGATTTCGCGGTTGAAACCCAGGCATATGTCCCGGCCGTCGCTGTGGTGTTCAAGGAGTAGGTGGTTGCAACGGCTGACACCCCAAGCAGGCCGCCCTGATTGACCCACCAACCGTTAAAGCTTGTTCCTTGCCCATCCGCAATGTAGCTGGCGACTGCGGGTTTAGAACTATTGGCGGAAGTCGTGCCGCCGCCCCCGCCCCCGCCGCCGCAACCGGCGATCAAGATACCCGCAGCCGCGCCCAAAATCAGCAGTTCCACTCCTTTTCTAAGCAACCCCATTTTCTTCTTCATTCCGAGCCCCTGGTAAAAAGTATTGACTGAAATATGCGGCATGCATGAATATTTTTCATATGCCGTATATGCGTCCCCGCCGCCGACACTCTACTCTTCAGGGTCATGTGCGGCAATAAAGAATGTGTCTTTTGATCCGGAAAATTCGCGGTTTTAACCCGGCGCAGGTCAGAATAGTGGATTGCCTTATCCATAGACATTCCCCTGCGCTGCTGAACTACATGCGGGCACCCTTTGTGCCCTCCGCACCTGCTAGCGCCGCTCGACCAACTGCCCTTCGCTCGGAAACTCGATGTCATATTCCGTCTTGATCTTCGAAGTGGCGCCGGGTGCGATCGTCAATTCCCAGGCCATCACGCCGCGTTTGTCTTCCCAGGTTTCGCGGGTCGGCTTGGGGTCGAAGGCGGTGCGCACTTTGACTTCGTCGGAGGTGGAAACCGGCGAGGCTTCCAGCACGGTCAGGTTGACCGGGCGCTTGTGGTGGTTGGAGATG
>JBGPSQ010000298.1:0-2188 GCA_041490205.1 Gallionellaceae bacterium | reverse complement strand
GCACAGCCAAGATGGGGTGTTCGGACTGCCACAATCCGCACGGCTCAACCGGCCCGAAGCTGCTGGTCAAGAATTCGGTCAACGAGACCTGCTACACGTGCCATCCGGAGAGACGGGGCCCCTTCCTCTGGGAGCACGCCCCCGTCGTCGACGACTGCACCAACTGCCACACGCCGCACGGCTCGAATCTATCGCCGCTCTTGAAGATGCGGTCACCGATGCTCTGTCAAAGCTGTCATAGCGGTGATCACGGCAAGAATCTTTACAGTGGTGCAAACCTGCCGAGCGGGAACGTGACAACCGCCAATGGCCGGCTACCGCTGGCGAGCCAGAGCCCGCCTGCTCAGGGGAACTACCGAGGGTGCCTGAATTGCCACTCGCAGGTCCACGGCTCGAATCATCCGGCCGGCGCCAAATTCCAGCGATGACCATATTGAATCGGGGAAGGATGCAATGATGAACGATAAGAATGGAAAAGACTTTGTCACCTGCTCGGTGCCGGCTGTGCGCGGCGCGCTTATCGCTATCGTTCTGCTGCTGGTCGTGGCCGGCTATCAGGTCAATGCGGTTGCGCAAACTACTGCTGCGAGTCAGACCACGCCGGAAAAAAAGGTCGCAATCGGTGTTGGCGGCGTCAGCGACAGCTCATTCAAATTCGGCGAATACAACGGCCTGCAGAATCAAGGCCCCTTCGGCGTCGGCAATTTCGACCTGCGCGGCGGTGCCGCCTATGACAGTGGCAGTACGTGGCGCTGGCGCCTCACCGGCAGGAATCTCGGCCTCGAAACTCGCAATCTGTCCGCCGACTTCGGGAAACAGGGCAAGTTCCGGTTCTTCTTCGCCTACGACGAGCTGCTGGCCAACCGCTCCGACACCTATCAGACGCCGTACCTGGGCGCAGGTACCAACAACCTGACTTTGCCGGCAAATTGGCTCGCGCCCAAGGTGCCGCAGGTCAGCGCGAACAATGTCAATTTCCGATCGTTCGATCCGATCGCGGGAACGGGAAGCGTCATCAACAGTGCCGGCGTGCTGACGCCGCCTACTGCGGCTCAGTTAGCCACGCTGGCCAATATACGTGCAGCCGATGTTCCGGATTTCCACAACGTCGATCTCGCTACCAAGCGCACCAGGATCGACGCCGGGTTCAGCTACAGCCCCGATCAACAATGGGACATTCCGATAAGCTTCAGTTATGAGCATAAGGGAGGGCGCAAGGCGCTTGGCGCTGTTTCATCGCAGGTCAGTGAAAATGCCGTCATCATGCCCGATTTGATCGACTCCGACACCGAGCAGGCCAGTGCGAGCGTGAATTACAAGCTCAAGAAGCTTTTCTTGACGCTCGCGTATTACGGTTCGTTCTTCAACAACAACGTCAAGTCCATGACTTGGCAAGACGTGAACGATCCGACAAAGTCTGCGACCATGGCGAGTGCGCCGAGCAACCAGTTCCACCAGTTTAGTTTGACCGCTGGCTATAAGATTTCATCCAAGACCAAGCTGGTCGTGACCGGATCTTACGGGCGCAACACTCAAAACGACGCTTTCCTGGGCCCTTCGACGGCGGCAAATGGGCAGTTGGCATTCGGCCTGCCGGCCGCATCGCTAAACGGGCTTGTCGTGACAAGCACGGTTAACGCGAAGCTGACAGCCAAACCGGGCAAAAAATGGAACCTTAGCGCGGCCTACAAGTTCGACACTCGCGATAATCAAACCCCGGTCAACATCTATCTATTCCAGGATGCAAACGAAGCAAAGAGTAGCGTGTCCCCCTTCGCCGGCCGCAATGGACTGCCTGCAACCCTGGGAAGCAATACAAACATTTATGAGAATCGTGCTTATAGCAAGCAGATCAACCAGCTCAACTTGCAAGGTGAACGTTCCGTGGGGAAAAGGCAATATCTGCAGGCCGGATACGACTGGCAGAAAATCGACCGCAGTTGCTCCGGCTCGTGGATCAATTGCGCCGACGCACCTACAACCAATGAACACACCTTGCGTGCCGAGTGGCGCACAAGCAGGGTGGGCAATCTTAACGCCAGACTGGGATATGCCTATTCCTGGCGCAGGGGGAAGTACGACGAGGACGCCTTCCTGGCATTGGTGCCCATGGCCAACGTCGTGCCCGCGGGCGGTGCGACGACGAGCGTTTTAGGCTACCTGAATGCGACTGGGTTGACGGGGTTCG
>JBGPSQ010000297.1:0-2196 GCA_041490205.1 Gallionellaceae bacterium | reverse complement strand
GCTGTGCCCAACCCGTCAGAAGTAGTGCGCAAATACACCGGCACGCCTTCAGTATCGGAAGCAGCGGCGCTGCTGGTTTCGGGTGCGGATATGAATCATTTGCTCGTCGAAAAATACAAGCTGCGCGGCCCGGACGGACGCAACGCAACCATCTCCATCGCAAGGATTCCGCAATGAAACCGAGTACAGAAAAACAATCCGGAAAGATCATGCTGGTCGGCATCGGCCCCGGCAGCATCGAACACATGACCGCGCGGGCGCGTAGCGCAATTGCAGAGGCCGATGCGGTAGTGGGGTATGCAACATACATCAAGCTGGTTGCCGACTTGCTGGAAGGCAAAGAGGTGGTGAAGAAGGCGATGACCGAGGAGCTCGACCGCGCGGTAGATGCGCTGGAGCGCGCGCGCCTCGGCAAAAAGGTGGCGATCATTTCCTCCGGCGATGCAGGGGTGTACGGCATGGCCGGGCCCACTTACGAAGTGCTGTTCCAGGCGGGGTGGACGCCGGACTCAGGCATCGAAGTGGAAATCGTGCCGGGCGCTTCCGCGCTCAATAGTTGCGCTGCATTGGTCGGCGCGCCGCTCACCCACGACTTCTGCGCGATCTCGCTTTCCGATCTGCTGACACCCTGGCCGATGATCGCCAAGCGTCTCAATGCCGCAGCCACCGCCGATTTTGTGGTGGCGCTGTACAACCCCAAGAGCGGAAAGCGCACGCGCCAGATCGTTGAGGCGCAGCGCTTGTTTCTGCTCCACCGCCGTCCTGATACCCCAGTGGCCATCGTGAAATCCGCCTACAGGCCGAAGCAGCACATCGAGTTCACCACGCTGGATAAAATGAGCGAGAGCGACATTGGCATGCTTTCGACCGTGCTGATAGGCAACTCGAATACCTTTGTGCGCGACGGGTTGATGGTCACGCCGCGCGGCTATGCCAACAAGTACGACGTGGAGAGCGGGGAGGAAAAAGACGGTGAGCGCGCAGGGCGCTCGCTTTCCACCGGCCTGTTGGGCTGGGTGGAGTCGCTGCATGCAAGCGCTGAAACCCCCCAACAGTTGGCCGCACGCTACGGTTTGCCGGTCGAATATATCGTCGAGGTATTGGCCGAGCCGGTGGCAACGGATGAGCAGGTTGAGCCTGTGCTCGATGAAAACGCCTGACGAAAAAGAAATGCACGGCAGCGCACACTTCTCTGCGGAGGAGTGCGATGCGCTATATCGCGTCATCAACGCGCGCCGCGACATGCGCCATTTTCTACCGAATACCACGGTCGATGAGGTCGTGCTGCGGCATCTGCTGCAAGCCGCGCACAGCGCGCCTTCGGTTGGATTGATGCAACCCTGGCGTTTCATCCGCGTGCGCAATCCTGCATTGCGCGCATCCATCGCATCGCTGGTGGAGGAAGAGCGCGTATTGACCGCGCAGGCCCTGGGTGTGCGCGAGCAGGAATTCATGCGCTTGAAAGTGGAAGGTCTGCGCGAATGCGCGGAACTGTTGACGGTGGTGTTGGCGCCCGACGACGGTACTGTGTTCGGGCGACGCACCATGCCGGATGAGATGGCGTTGTGTTCCGCCGCGTGTGCGATCCAGAACTTGTGGCTGGCCGCACGCGCCGAGAATCTCGGCATGGGCTGGGTATCCCTATTCGATCCTGTGCGATTGGCGCAATTGCTGAATTGTCCGCAGGGAGCGAAACCAATCGCGCTGCTGTGCCTGGGGCCGGTCGCCGAATTCTATCCGCGCCCGATGCTGGAGCAGTTGAACTGGCGGCAAGGCAAGCCGCTGGAAGTGATGGTGGACGGCTGGAGCGCGCCGTGCTGAATACCGCAATAGCCATGGCTTGCGCGCTACTGATTGATCGCCTGCTGGGCGAACCGTGCCGCTTTCATCCGCTGGTCGGCTTTGGCCGTTACGCCGGTTGGCTGGAACAGCGCTTTAATTCTGGCAGCGCACGGCGGCTGCGCGGAGTGCTGGCGTGGCTGCTGGCGCTTGCGCCCTGCGGGTTGCTGGCCTGGCTGTGGTTTGCATTTCCGCAACTGAGATTTATTCTCGATGTGCTGGTTCTGTATTTCGCGCTGGGCCTGCAGAGCCTGAGTGTGCACGCACAACGCATCCAAATGGCGTTGCAGTCGGGTGACCTGGGTGCGGCAAGGCAGCGTGTGGGCGAGATCGTCAGTCGCGATACCAGATCGCTGG
>JBGPSQ010000296.1:0-2210 GCA_041490205.1 Gallionellaceae bacterium | reverse complement strand
TTGTCGCTGTTGACGATGAATTCCTGGAAATAATGGTGGTTGTCGTCCTTCAGGCCGCGCGCCTTCTTGAAAATGGTCTCGATCAGCCTGACGTTCGGGCCTTGGTACAGGTCTGCCGTGGCAGCGGCCAGCAGTTCGACCACTTCGGCCGGTTGCGAATCCACCGATTTGATGCCCAGCAGCATGCCGCTGGAAAGGTCGATGTAGCCTGCGGCCAGGCATTCCGGGATGGAAGCGATCGCTGTTTGCAGTGTGTTGTTCAAGTCAGCCATGATTTACTCTCCGTTGGTGATGTGATGTTCAAGGTTATGGGTAGTTCGAAAACTTGTGTGCGGTATAGATACTCTTAATATATATTCATCAACGCCCTGCCATATTTCACACCGCCGCCTCCAGCGCGGGCATCGAACTGCGCGCCTTGGTGAGCGCCATGCCGAGGTTGGCCGATTTGCGGCAGACGAAGCAGGCGACGTGTTCCTCGTTCTTGCCGCGGATGAAAACGTGGATCAGGTTGTCGCTGTTGACGATGAATTCCTGGAAATAATGGTGGCCGTCGTTTTCCTTCAGGCCGCGCGCCTTCTTGAAAATATTCTCGATCATTTTGACGTTGGTGCCCTGGAACAGGTCCGCCGTGGCTGCTGCCAGCAGTTCGACGACTTCCGCGGGCTGCGAATCCACTGTCTTGATACCCAGCAGCATGCCGCTGGAAAGATCAATGTAGCCTGCTGCCAGGCATTCCGGGATGCTGGTGATCGCGGTCTGCAATGAACTGGTTAGGTTGCCTGACATGATGCTCTCCTTTTGTTATGTGCCATTGAATTCATCTTTGCATAAGCTATGGTGCGACGCCGCTATCATGCTGCCTTTTCTTCCGAGCCGGTATGGTTGCGTGCCATTGGGGCGGCCTGCGCGAAGGTTTCGAGAAAATCGACCTGCGCCTGCGATTGCACCCAGCGCGGCTCGATGCCGCGCACGGTCTCCAGAGCGTCCAGCGCGCCGTGCCCTTCCCAGATCAGTTGCGCGGCAAGCACCGTGCCGGTGCGGCCCAGGCCGGCGCGGCAATGCACCGCGACCACCTCGCTCTGCGCCAGCAACTGTTCGATGCGCTGGCAGATGCGCACTCCCTGCTCGATGCTGGGTGCCTGCATGTCGGGAACCGGCTCCCATACGCTCTTGATGCCGAAGGGAGTGAGCCGCGATTCATCCAACGCGTTTTCCGTGAGGGTGACCAGGGTGGTCACGCCGACGCGCTTCAATGCCTTCAGGTCGTATTCCATTTCATAATATACGCCGGGTACGGGCGTCCCGGCGAGCTTGCCATGCTTCAGCCACAGGAAGCCGCGCGGGCCGATGGCGCTGGCGTTGTATTTCAGCGCGGCCTTGGGCAGCGGGGGCGGCACAGGCACGGATTCATCGAGCTCTTCCGGGTTTGCGCCGGGGCTGGCCACGGTGCAGGTTCCGTTGCGGGCGAATTCGCGTGCCGCCGCCGTGACCGGGCTTTCGAATATCTGCGGGATCGGTTGCTGTTCCTGGATATAGCCGCCCGCCATCAGTACGGCCTCGCCGCCGAGGGCGCGGGCGTGGCGCTGATTGTGCAAGACCACCAGCAGCGCGCGCCGGGTGGCTTCGTAGCGCATATAGTCCAGCAGCCTGGAGCTTTCATCGTCGGAGAGCCCGGTGGTCGGTTCGTCTATGCACAACAGGCGCGGGCCGGATGCGGCCATGCGCAAAATAGACAGATGGCGCTGCTGCGCAAGCGTCAGGTTGACGACGGAGGTGTCGAGGCTGTCGCGCAATTCGGGCAGTCCCGCGCGCTCCAGCAGGCGCACCGCGAGGTCGCGCTGCGCCAGGCGCGTGAGCTGCTTGCGCTCGGGCAGGTTGAATACGATGTTATCGAGCACCGAAGACATCATCAATTGCGCGCTTTGCGCCACTAATTCCGGCTTTTCTTCCCAATCCGGCATCGGCAGGCCGCGGTAAAACACGCTACCCCAGCTGCGGAACGAGGGGTTGGCGGAACTGAGACCGGCCAGCGTGCGCAACAGGGTGGACTTGCCGGTTCCGGAAGGCCCCAGCAGCACCGTGGCGCCAATTTCCGGCATGGACAGGGAAATTTCGCACAACACGACTTTTTTGCCGAAGGCGACGCCGAAGTCGTGCAGTTCCATCAGCGCGCCGGGTACGGTGGGCGCGGTTACAGATGGAAGGCG
>JBGPSQ010000295.1:0-2214 GCA_041490205.1 Gallionellaceae bacterium | reverse complement strand
GGCAAGGTGCAAAATAGCCTTCATAGCCTGTCGATAGGGAACAAAAGTGAACTGAGGGCATGCAAAAAGACCGACGGATTTGGTTTCTGAAAATATCTCGACGCTGACCCGTTTAACTGCTTTGACTAGGCCTTGGGAATATTGCTGATGATGAAATGCCGCGCAAGCCAGTAGATACGGGTGTCTTGGAGGATTGAGGTTTGTAAAACGGATTCGCAGTAATCAGTAGAACAATCAGGAGTAGTCAGGGATTGAACGGTCAAATTGGTCTCTCCCCATCTCATTTAGTACTGGTCAACTTGAGGTGGCAAAAGGCAAGATCTGACGCCCCGCATTTTGTGGGGAGTTATAAAATTAAGGATAGGAAATCCAACCACGGTACAAAGGTGGATGAGCCGGAGTCGAATTGAATTTGAAGGTCGGCGAGGCTGAAAAGAAATCGACTCCGGTACCAATGTCACTAACTTAAGAGAATGATCATTCAGTTCATATAGCTAGAGGCGGCTGAGAGCCTCGTCGCATTATCATGCGGGTGTCGAATCCGTGATGTGTAACGCGAAAGGATCAGCCGCCATGAATGATAGCAAGAAACGGCATCTTGCCGAACAAGTGCGCCGGTTTCGCGCGCGATTTGTCCAAACGGTTGGCGCGGTGTTGGGAGATGTCCTGCCGAAGCAGTCGTTAATGAAGTGGATTGCCGAAGAGTGCGGCAACTACCGGCAACGCATCTACGATCCATTGCGAACCCTCACGCTGTTCATCGAACAAGTGCTGGGCGCAGATCAAAGCTGTCAGGATGCTGTGGCGCGAGGCGTGAGCGGACAAGTATCGCTGGAACACCTTCCGAGCAGCCTGAATACAGCCGCGTACTGCAAAGCGCGTTCACGACTGGCCTTGGGGCTCATTGAGCGTTTGGGACGAGAAACAGGTGCGATGTTATGCACACAACAACCACAGGCATGGCGCTGGCGAGACCGGGAAGTGAAGCTCGTGGATGGCACGACGGTATCCATGCCCGACACGGCGGCCAACCAAACGGACTTTCCACAAAGCCGAACGCAAAAGCCGGGGCTTGGATTTCCGCTGGCACGGCTGGTCACCATTGTGTCGCTGTCCTGCGGTGCGGTGCTTGATTGGGCAGTTGGCCCCTGTGAAGGCAAGCAAACAGGGGAAACAGCGCTGTTATGGAAGCTTGCACAACGGCTCCAGCGCGGCGATATCGTGATTGCAGATCGCTACTACGCAGGCTATTTCCTGATTGCGATGTTGGTGCAGTTGGGCGTTGATGTGGTGATCCGGCAGCATCAGCGTCGGCATACGGATTTCCGGCGCGGTCAGCGGCTGGGAGCAAAAGATCACCTCGTGAGTTGGCCCAGGCTCCAGCGCCCGAGTTGGATGGACGCAGACACTTATGCCCGCATGCCCGAAACACTCAGGATGCGCGAAGTGAATGTCGGCGGCTGGACACTGGTGACAACGCTGATGGATGCCAAAGAAGTCAGCAAGCGAGATGTGTTTGAGTTATATCGTGCCCGTTGGCAGATAGAGTTGGACTTACGTTCCATCAAAACATCAATGCGCATGGACGTGTTGCGTTGCAAGAGTCCGCAGATGGTGAAGAAGGAAATTGCCGTGCATCTGCTCGCCTACAATCTGGTGCGTGCGGTGATGGCACGGGCGGCGCATCTGGGACGCGTGCTACCGCGACAGTTGAGTTTCAAAGGGGCGCTGCACCTGCTCAATGCATTCGAGGAGAATTTGCGACATTGTCCGCTCGGACGACTGGTACTGCGCCATGCGCATCTTCTGGCAGGGATTGCGCAAATGAAGCTACCACACAGACCAGGGCGGGTTGAGCCAAGGGCATTGAAGCGAAGACCGAAACCGTTTCAATTACTCACGGTACCGCGCCAAATACTGCGTGCGCGGCTTATGGTGAAACAACAGCAACATATTGCAGCATGCTTAAGTTAGTGCCATTGGACTCCGGTACCTTTGGTTATTTCGGGCAACACCAAGTTCCAGCGCTAGTTGTGTGCCCGGCTTCTGTCCCAATTCCAGCAATCGTACAGCTTCGCGTTTGAATTCCGCGCTGTATCGCTGCCGTTGCCTCTCCGGATTTACCTTTCCTTTTCCCTTGCTTTCCATCGAACACCTCCTTCATTATTGTCTCCTATTGAAGTGTCCGTGAAAGCCGGGTTAGCTCAGCTTGGC
>JBGPSQ010000294.1:0-2222 GCA_041490205.1 Gallionellaceae bacterium | reverse complement strand
GACGAGATGCGCCAGGCGGTCGTTCGGAATGGCTTCGCGCCAGTGCCGCAATATGGCATCAGTTTCGCGAACTTTCGGTTTCTTCGGCCGCTTCATGATCGTCCCCTGATAATATGACTAAGCCACTTAGTCCAATATACGAATGCACAACCTGACTGCCGGGTTGGGACCGCACCAGTGCTCGCTCGACGACCTGAAGCGCGCGTCACTTTTTGTCGCACTGCGGGAGTACAAATAGCGGTAAATTGCGCGGCATTTGCCTATAGTGCGGTGCTGGCACGCTGACCGGAACTGGATTAGCAGTAATCTTAGAGGGCTAAGCAGAGCAACCAACCGCCCGCAGGTCCTCGACGGCGTCGCTGAACGAGCAATAACGCGCGGATATCATTATGGTACCGCCCAATGGTTGACCGGCACACGGTCCGGCCGCACCATTGCGCTCAGAAACGCAAGAAACAGTGGGAGGATACGATGTCGATCTTGAAGCCGGTAAAACGCGGTTTAGCGATCCTGGCGTGCGCATCGCTGCTGGGGGTTTTTGGCGCGCATGCCGCCGATCCGTACAAAATCAATGTGATTTTGCCGTTGACCGGGGGAGCCGCCTTTCTAGGAAAGGGCGAGCAGCAGACGCTGCAGTTGCTTCAGTCCACGGTCAACAAAGAGGGCGGCATCGGCGGACAGCCGCTGGAGTTCGTCTTCCATGACGATCAGACCAATCCGCAGACCACCGTGCAAATCGCCAATGGAATTCTCGCGGAGAAGCCGGCCGTGATGCTTGGTTCCAGCATTGTCGCGATGTGCAATGCCATCGCGCCGCTGCTGAAAGAAGGCCCCTTCGACTATTGCCTGTCGCCCGGAGTTCACCCGGCGCCGGGAACCTACCAGTATTCGACGAGTGCCGACACGCACGCGCTCATCGAAGCGCTGGTGCGCTATTTCCGCTCGACCGGCAGGACCAAAATCGGATTCATGACGAGCACCGACGCCTCCGGTCAGGATGCCGAGCGCGGCTTCGATGAAGTGCTCAAGCTGCCGGAGAATTCCGACGTGCAGGTCGTGGAACGTCAGCGTTTCAATCCCAAGGACGTGAGCGTTTCAGCGCAGATTGAACGCATCAAGGCGGCCAATCCGCAGGCGTTCATTGCCTGGTCAACCGGTGCTCCTATTGCGACTGTCTTCAAAGCCGTGCTGCAGGCCGGGCTCGACGTCCCCTTTGGCACCACCAACGGGAACCAGACTTACGCGCAGATGGAACAATACAAGAGCTTCCTGCCGAAAGAACTGTATATCCCGACCTCCGTGTTCCTGCCGCACGAGGGCATGTTCAAGCTCGATGCCAAAGTCGAAGAGCAGCAGGTGAAGTTTCATGCTGCGTTCAAAGCGGCCAATCTGAAGCCGGACAACATGTCGGCACTGTCCTGGGATCCGGCCAACATCGTGGTGGAAGCGCTGCGCAAGTTGGGCACCAAAGCGACAGCGAGCCAAATCCGGGACTATGTCAACAGCCAGACAAGCCTTGCCGGCGTGAACGGAATCTACGACTTCAAATCCGTTCCGCAACGCGGCCTGACGGTCAAAAATGCCCTGGTGAGTCGGTGGGACCCGGCGGCCGATACCTGGATCGTCGTCAGTCAACCGACGGGCGCACCGCTGCACAAATAGAACGACGGAATTCAAAACTTGACGAGCATCCTCCAGATCGTCATCGGCGGTCTGCTGCAGGGCGGCGTGTTCGCAATCGCCGCCCTAGGATTCTCGCTCGTCTTCAGGGTGACGAACGTTGTGAACCTGTCGCAAGGCGCGTTCTGCGTCCTTGGCGCGATGGGCATGTATTATTTTCAGGTGAGCTTCGGTTGGCCGATCTTGCCAGCCGCAGTCGCGGCGGTCGTCTGCGCAACCGCCTTCAGCCTGCTGGTGGGCGCATTCACTTTCGTGCCTGCGGTGTCGCGGCTGCCCAGCAGCAGCTCGCTTGTTCTGACCGCGGGGCTGTTGACGTTCTTTATCGGAATCACGCTGGTCGTTTGGGGTAATCAACCCTACGCGCTGCCGCCATTCTCCGGCGAGGCACCACTCGTCATCGTCGGCTTGCGGATTCCATCACAGGGCATTTGGCTCGCCAGCGTATCGGCCGTTATCATTGTCGGACTGTGGTTGCTGCTGCAGAAGACCACACTGGGCCGCGCGCTACGTGCCTGCGCGGAAAATCCCGCCGCGGCGCGGCT
>JBGPSQ010000293.1:0-2232 GCA_041490205.1 Gallionellaceae bacterium | reverse complement strand
CGGGCGTCTCAAAGTTGTCGAAATGGTGCAGCAGCAGGTAGTCGTCCCAGCCGTATTCGCCTTCGCATATGACGATGAGCGCGCGGGAGATGGGCGGCATTTCGTTGTCCGCAAAGCCCAGCCTTTCCTGTATGGCGAGCCACAGGCGGGGGAGATCGAGGGTGCGGAAATTCACGTTGATGCAGCCTTCGCCGGGAATCGCCACGGCGCGCCCCTCGGGCAATTTATCCCCGGCGAGCGACAGAAGCTGGCGCACGGTGTTTTCGGCATCAAGCGCGGATGCCAGCCCTTTCTGGATTTGCACAGTCAAAGTCTTCATGCGATGCCCCTCCCTCTGGTATGGAGATTATGGCACAGGCCGGTGCGTTCTACGCGCTAAAAAAGCCAAATTTAGCCACGGATTAACAGTGCATGGTTGTTGCCGCTTTAGCGGCTTTACAACCATGGCCTACCCCTTGCGGGTGCGGATGGACACGGATAAAAACAAAAACCGGCAAGCGCACTCCGGTTTTAATCCGTGAAAATCAGTGTTAATCCGTGGCTGATTTTGCCGCCCTCTATGCTGCGCTCAAAAACCCTGGGTCACCGCATACACCGATTGCACCACCTTGGCCATGCGCGCGTAATCGAGCCGGTCGGGCGTATCGCCGAGCTTGTGGTATTCCTTGTTGCGGTTAAAGGCCGTGTCGGTCACCATGATGGCGGGGAAACCTTCCGCCCAGTAATTCAGGTGGTCGGAAAAATCGATGCCGGGAATCAGCGGCGGGGCGTTGATCGAGAGTACGGGCAGGTCGTCCGCCCCCAGCATGAGCGATTTCACGCTGCGCATCTTGCCGAAGCCGGAAAAATTGCCGACGAGCGAGATGAAGTTGCCGCGATCCGGATAAACCATGCCGAGGGCTTTAACCGGATAATCCTGGCTGCCGGGCTTATCGCTGAAATAGCCTATCATTTCGAGCGAGAGCATCAGGTCCACCTCCCTGCCCTGTTCTTTCAGCAAATGCGCATGGTGCGCGCTGCCCATGTCTTCCGTGCGGAAATAGGGCGGCTCTTCCAGGGTGTAGGCCACCAGCTCGATGGGACGGTGTTGCGGATTTTTGGCGAGCAGGCGCGCCAGCTCGATCAGCCCGGCTATCCCGCTGGCATTGTCGTCCGCGCCCGGCGTGTCTTCAAACGAATCGTAATGCGCGCCGATCACCAGCAGGCCGCCTTCTTTCGGGCCGAAACGGGCGATGATGTTGCGGTAAGTCCCACCATCAACGTCGTAATCCTGGAAAGATACTTCCGCCCCGGTCTGCTTCAATTGCTGCTTGATATATTCGGCGGCGAGAAAGAGTTTGGCGCGATGCCCAACACTGCGCGGATACAGCGCGACGGAGAGTTTTTCCACATGCGCCCTGAGTGCCGCCGCATCCACCGCCGGGGGCGATGAGGGTGTGGCGCTCACCAGCGGCTGCGCCATCAGGATGAACAGCAATCCCGCCGACCCGGCAAACAGCAGCAGGAGGTAGGCGAAGAAACGGAGGAGCGGTTTGAGTTTCATTTATTATGGAAAGGAAAATTTAGCCACGGATTAACACGGATAATCACGGATTAAAACCACGACAGTGCATTTGTTTCGGCTTTGCTTTTATCCGTGTCCATCCGTGTTAATCCGTGGCTAGTTGGCTTTTTCGCGCCCGTTAACGCCGCTCGGTCCACCACAGCATCCCCCCCGCCAGCGCCAGGAACAGCCAGGTGATCGCCGTGGCGCTGAGCATGGGCTGCCAGTCGTTCAGCGCGCCGAAGTCGGAAAACAGCCTGCCGGAGAAGTGGTAGGCCAGGCCCAGCACGATACCCGCAAAAATCTTGCCGCTGACCCCGCCCGAACGCCGCTGGTGCGAGGCGAAGGGCAGCGCCAGCATCATCATCACCAGCACCGCGAGCGGATACACCAGCTTGTTCCACATGGCGATGTCGTAGCGCGCGGTCTTCTGGTGGTTGTCGCGCAGGTATTCGGTATATTGGTACAGGCTCCAGATCGACATTTGTTCCGGCACCACCAGCAGCACCTTGAGCAAGTCCGGGTTGACGGTTGAGTGCCATTCCTTTCTGTCCGTGTTGTGCGCGGTGGCGCTATCGCCCCCGGGGGCGAAGTCGGTGCGCGCCACCCCTTCCAGCAGCCAGTAGCCTTCTTCCTGCTGGTAAACCGCGCGCTTCGCCGAGGTTACGGAACGCAGGTGATAGCTGTCG
>JBGPSQ010000292.1:0-2264 GCA_041490205.1 Gallionellaceae bacterium | reverse complement strand
AGTTCGGCGAACATTTGAAGTCCGCGATTGCGCGTTCCGCTGCGCCGAGAGAGATGCTTGGCCAGCATCAACTGGTAGCTCAGGTCATCCGGGGAGGCTTTGACGAGTTTTTCCAGTCCGGCTCTGGCCTCTTCCCAACCCGATTCCGTATTGCCGACCACATCGTAATACTCCAGCGCCAGTTCGCCGCCGTAAGGGGGGCCATTGGGATAGACCGAGCGCATGGCCGCCGCCGCTTCGTCGTTTTTTCCCGCTGTGACCAGCAAACGGATCATCGCATGCTTCTTTTCCCTGGCATCGGTATCCGCGGCGTGGACGGAGGCACACGCGACCGCCACGGCAAGCGCGGCTGCAATGACGGCAGGTGTGCGGAAAGGCAGCATCATATTCCGATCACGGCATTACGACTGTTTCAGTCCCAGGCGTTTTGCGCGATTGCGGCGCGCCAGCCAGAACAGGAACCAGCTCAACCCCACCAGTCCCAACGCAATCAGTCCGTAGAATACGTAGGGATTGGCATAAAAGAATGCATCCACCCTGGATCTCCCCCCCTTGTCATCGGTGGAATATTTCTTGCCGACCTCCATCGAAACCACATCGTATTCGGGAACATCAAGTTGTATCAGCGACACGTCGCCCTTGATGCGCGCCTGGATGCCTGGAGACAGCAGCGCATCGCCCAGGGCCAGCAAATCTTTCTCTGTCTGGGCAGTGGCTATCACCACCGACCGGCCTTTTTGGTTGGCTGACTCGAATTCCATCAGCAGACCGCTGCCCTCGCCCAGCCCGGCCTGTTGCTTGCTTATGGCAATCGAAGTCTCGCTATCCCAGCCACGCGAAACGGGATAAGGAATATTGGCTGCGCCATCCGGCTGGAACGGCGCCAGCGACATGAGTGATTTCGGGATGGCGGCCGCCTCGCCCACCACCAGCAATTCGCCGTCCCAATCCTTGGGCTCGGCAAACACGACTTGAGCCCCGAACAATGGGAAGCCGTTTTTCTGGGTGATCATCCCGATCAGGTTGAGCGCGGTGTCAATCGAACCGCTGTCGTGCTGCGGCAGGTATACCATAGTCTTGAAACCGTCCGGCCAGCGCGTAAACGGGAAGCCGTTTAGTGCAAACAGTTCTGTTTTTGGCATCTCGACAAAATGCGGCATCGGCGGGAAGCTCAAGGTGGAATTGCCGAATATCGTCACGAACAGACCCTCGGTGTTGGACGCATCGCACACCTGGCGCGACGTGTTGAGGTATGGCCTGAAAGAAATGGTGTTAGTACCCGGCTTGAACATATATGTTGGTATGTCAATCCGGTATTCGTCGATATAATTTCCGCTTGGACTGTCCAGGTGAATATCGCGTATCTGCCTGTCGTTCAGCGAAAGACTGAGCGAAGAATCGGAACGCAAACCCGCGCCATAGGAAAAGTTCAGCTTGATTTTCGCATACTGGTTTTGCTTGATCAGGAAGTCAGACGGCAAACGAAAGCTGATATCGGTGGCCGGGTTGCTGAAACCCTTGTTGGTCGTCCTGCCATTGAAACCGAGGAACGATGAAGATTGCATGCCCAGCGTGCTGAGTTCATACACCTTGTCCGGCACCAGCTCTTCGCGGCCAGAGTACATCGAGATGTCCGGCATGCTGAATGCCAAGGCGTGCATTTCGTCGGTTCCCGGATAAGGAAGCGACATGTTGGCGAAGGTTTCCGCGGCAATCTTGAGCTCGGTCGCTTGCTTGCCGGTAACGACGAAGAGCGCATGCAAGCCATCCTTGCCGCCGTCTTTTTTCGGCACGTAAAACACCTTGATCAGGCCGCCTTCCTGCGCCTTCAGGGCGAGGCCGTACTTGGCCAGCACTTCAGTCACGAAGGCCGTGGTGCCGATCAGCACGTTATCCACCCCTTGCTTGATGTCATCGGAATGGGAAAACTTCACCTTGCGGTAATCAAAGCGGCGGGCAATGCCTGACGCTGCCACGCCCATCATGGTGACAGCTTCCGGCGTAGAAGTATCAGCCACCATGTTGACAGCCCCCTCCGGAAACTGCTTGGGATCAAAAATCCACCCGGCCGCTTCTCCCAGTTTCAGCGGGATGGGCCGCATCTCGTAATCCAGTTGAATAGAAGAATCGGCAACGCTTATGTTGGTCCACAGATCGGGGGCACAGGGCTGCTCGCACTGGTTGCGCTGGTAATGCTGGGCAACCTGGAACGTAAACGTGTTGTATCCGGGGCGCAGGCGCTCAACCGGTATCAGTATATCCTT
>JBGPSQ010000291.1:0-2268 GCA_041490205.1 Gallionellaceae bacterium | reverse complement strand
GATTTCTCAAGCCCGCTAGATGCTGAGCAGCTTAGCGATTTCTTGACAACCGAGTGGACAACCAAGAAAAAGTCGCACGCAGTTCTCTATAAAAGACTGTCTCAGTTCCTATCCCTCATGTTCCCAGATGCGAAGGTTGCAGCTGAACTGGAAAAGGACATTTTAATTGAGGAACTTGCCACCAGCGGCTCCTTCGCCGCAACTCATGCGGCAATTGCGGGCCTAAACAAGTTCACCAGTTTCACCCCAAAACAGGCCAGTGAAATCGCAGACGCCTACATCATCAATTCCCAAGTAGGCTGGATCGCAACAGACGAAGATGTTCGTGCCTTTGGCAAGAGAGTGCACGAGGCGCATAACGCCACACTTGATCCCGCACAGCAAAAGGCATTTCTTGGTCTTCTTCTTACAGAATGAGCCGGGTAGATCGGATTAGCGCAGCGTAACCCGACAATTCACGGGCATCGCCATCCCGCTTCTTGTCGGGTTACGCGATGAAATCGCTAACCCGACCTACGAAACAATGAAGTTAGCAGTCAGATTCCAAGCGCCTCCACCTTCCGCCCCGTAAACGCCCGCTGTATCCCCGCATTCATGCGCTTGGCGGCAAACGATTGGGTGGCGGCATTGAGCGCCTCGACCGCATGGCGCACGGCCTGGCTGTCTTTCCCTTGCATGCTGTCGGTGACGCGCCGCATGTGCTCGCGGATCAGCTTGATCTCTTCCGCATCCAGCAGGCCGCCGTCCTGCGCGAGCGCGGCTTCCACCGCTTCGATCAGGCGCTGCCCTTCCACTTTCTGTTCGACCAGGGCGCGGGTCTTCATGTCGTCGGTGGCGTGCTGCATGGAGGCTTGCAGCATGGCGCCGATCTGGTCGTCCGATAATCCGTAGCTTGGTTTGACTGCCACCGCTGCCTCGACGCCGGTCTTTTGTTCGCGCGCGCTGACGGAAAGCAATCCATCGGCATCCACCTGGAAGGTGACGCGGATGCGCGCCGCGCCCGCCGCCATGGGCGGAATGCCGCGCAGCTCGAAGCGCGCCAGCGAGCGGCAATCGCTCACCAGTTCGCGCTCGCCCTGCACGATATGGAAGCCCATGGCGGTCTGCCCGTCCTTGAAGGTGGTGAAGTCCTGCGCGCGGGCGATGGGCAGGGTGGCATTACGCGGGATGATCTTTTCGGTGAGGCCGCCCATGGTCTCGATACCCAGGCTGAGCGGGATGACATCGAGCAGCAGCAAGTCGTCGTCCGCGCGGTTTCCGGCAAGGGCATTGGCCTGGATGGCTGCACCCAGTGCCACGACCTTGTCCGGATCGAGGTCGGTGAGCGGCGGCTTGCCGAAGAATTCGTGCACGGCCTGGCGCACATGCAGCATGCGCGTGGAGCCGCCGACCATGACTACGCCTTGCACTTCATCGCGCGCCAGTTTGGCATCGCGCAGGGCCCGGCGCGTGGGCTGCATGGTGCTGTTCACCAGGTCGCGCGTGATCTCGAAAAAGGTCTCTCGGGTAAGCGTGAGCGCGATTGCCTCGCCCCGGCTGAGGGTGCAAATGATGGCCGCTTCCTGATTTTCGGTCAGCGCCTCCTTGGCGCGCTTGGCGTAGGCCAGAAGGTTGCCCAAGTCCACTGTGGGCAAATCGCTCAGTTTGCTTTGCTCGACTATCCAGTCGTAGATGCGGCGGTCGAAATCATCGCCGCCCAAGGCGGAATCGCCGTTGGTCGCCAGCACTTCGAACACGCCCTTGTTGAGCCGGAGGACGGAAACATCGAAAGTCCCGCCGCCCAGGTCATAGATCACATATACGCCTTCGCTGCCGTTATCCAGTCCGTAGGCCACGGCGGCGGCGGTGGGCTCGGAAAGCAGGCGCAGCACGTTCAGCCCGGCAAGCCGCGCCGCATCCTTGGTGGCCTGGCGCTGGGCATCGTCGAAATAGGCGGGCACGGTAATCACAGCACCCGTCAGCTCGCCGCCCAGCGCCGCTTCAGCGCGCTCGCGCAGCACCTTGAGGATTTCCACCGAGACTTCCACCGGGCTGCGCACATCGGAGACGGTCTTGATCTGCAATACGCCGTCGGTGGAGACGAATTTATAGGGGAGATTCTTGTACCAACTCGGCGCATCCGCATTTATTCCAAGTCCGCCTATCCCAGCTAGTATCCCAATCATAGGTGGAGCAAAACCACCACCCACCAGAAGCATCATAAGTGAGAGCAGCATAAGATATATCCCACCATGCCTTTTTCCAACGAATGCCGCCGCCCAAACTAAT
>JBGPSQ010000290.1:0-2310 GCA_041490205.1 Gallionellaceae bacterium | reverse complement strand
AGGCCGAACTCGCGCTCACGCTCGACCAGATCCAAGCCGCCCGGGCGCTGGTGGGACAGGCGCAGCAGGCGGATGCCGCGCAGCCCTATGTCATCGCCGTGAGCGGCTTGGTCTACCTGATAGACGGACACCCGCACCCGGCCAAGGCCGCGTTTGAAACAGCCTTGCATCGAGACCCCAAGGATGCCAAGGCGCTGCTGGGCCTGGGCTTGGCAGAAATAAGGCTGGGCAATATCCAGGCAGGGCAGGAAAAATTAAAGGCGGCGAATGAAGCCGACCCCGGCAACGCGCTGATACTCACCTACCTGGGCCGCTCGCAACAGCAGCTCGGCCAGGCCGAAGCGGCCAGGACAAGCTGGCGCGCCGCACAGCAGGCCGACCCCAAGGATCCCATTCCCTGGCTCTATCAGGCACAGGCGGAATTGCAGGCCAACCGCCCGATGGACGCCCGCGAAAGCCTGCACGAAGCGCAAGCGCGGCTGGCCTATCGCTCGGTCTATCGCGGCGACCGCTTGCTCAAGGAAGACGATCAATTATTGCGCGCCAACCTCGCCGAGGTGCAGCGCCAGTTGGGATCGGATGCCCTCGCCTTTCACACCCTGGCCGATACGCCCGGCGAAAAGAACTCAGCCAGCTTGAGAAATGAGGCCGATCTGTTGCAGGGCCAGCGCTTCGGCGAATCGGCACGGCGCAGCCTGCTGCTGCAAAGCCAGTTCAACGCCAAACCGGGCACCCTGCCCTCCGACCTGGATATCTATGGCGACGGCGCAGGCCAAACCGGTTCAACCACCCCGCAGCATGGCGCGGTCAGCGGCCTTGGCGCGCAGCAGGCCAGCTACAACAATTACGACGAGCTGTTCAGCCGGAACGCCATGTTGGAAGCCGATGCCACCAGGGGCAGCCAAAAAACATCCGGGGAACAAGTACGTCTGGGCGCGGGCAGCGACACGCTGGGCGTGGGCTTGGCACAGCGGCATTTCCTGAGCGCCGGAAATGGGCCGTTTGAGAATCTCGACAACCGCCTTTGGCAAGGCATCGCGCAATGGCAACCGGTCAAGTCCACCGAGCTATTTGTGTCACGCCAGTCCTTTAATTCTCAGCATGGCGAGACCTTTCAACCGGCGTTCCCCTTCGGGTTCAATGGAAATATTAAGGATAACAGCCGCGTAACGCGGCTGGGTTTGCGCCATAGCCTGACCGACGACGACGAGTTACGGGGCTTGTGGAGCAGCCAGCGAACCGGCCAAGCGAGCAACTTTCAGGATTTTTCAGTCCCGCCGGTACTCTCCTCGAATTCCGCAAGCAGTGGCGCGCACAGCGCGGAATTGCAGTATCGCCACAGCGGCGCTTCCTATGCCACGCAATGGGGAGTGCAAAAGTCCACCTCGAACGCAATTTATCGGGATGCCACAGGTGTCGCCATAACCAATGACACATTTATTACACAACAATCTTATGCGGCCTTGCAGCAGACGCCGAACCAGTATTTGCAGTTGGATGCGGGGCTGGGCTGGGGCAAACTCGACCACCAGGATCGTATGTTTACTTCCAGCACTTACATAACGCGCTGGCTGCCCAGGCTGGGCGTGGTTTTCACGCCGGATACCGTGACGCATGTGCGCCTGGCGGCATGGCGCGGCATGGGGGTGAGCGGCGTGGGTGACGCCACGCTGGCGCCGGTCAGCCTGGCAGGCATTGTGCTCTCCCGCTCCGACGATGCCAGCAAACTGGTGCACGCAACAGCATTGGGCGCGGACAGGCAACTGGGTTCCGCCTGGCTGGTGGATGCGCAAATACAGCGGCGCAGGACTGACTTACCTTTCATAGGTCCCAACGGGGGGCAAATTTTAACCTGGCAGCAAGTAGACGAATCCAGATTGGCATTGCACTGGCAGCCGCATGAAAATCCCTGGGCTGTGAGCCTGGCCTATGACGATGAGCGCATCCAAAATGACCCAATGAATTTCGCACTGGACTCCGTCGATAAACAGCATTTGCGCTCGCAGCAACTGGCGGTGCGCTGGTTCGCCAGCGAGCAATGGACAGTAAGCGGCACATGGAGCCACAACCGGGTCTTCGGCACGCAACAATCATTGGACCTGACAACTTTCAATACCATTTTCCCCGCGTACCAGTCCGGCTTTAATCAACTGGATGCCGACCTGAGCTGGAAATTCAACAGGTATGGCGCATTTACCGCCGGCGTGCGCAACGCCGCCGACAAGCGCTTTCAATACACGGAAATTGACAAGCTCAACCCGCGGTTCAGCAGGGGGCGGCTGGCATATGCCAACCTCAAGCTGGACTGGT
>JBGPSQ010000289.1:0-2313 GCA_041490205.1 Gallionellaceae bacterium | reverse complement strand
ATCGCCGCCCACGCTGATGGATTACCTGCCGCCCAATGCGCTGATGTTCATCGACGAGAGCCATGTCACCATACCGCAGATCGGCGGCATGTACAAGGGCGACCGCGCACGCAAGGAGAACCTGGTCAATTATGGCTTCCGCCTGCCTTCCGCGCTGGATAACCGGCCGCTGCGATTCGACGAATTCGAAAAGGTGATGCGGCAAGCGATCTTCATTTCCGCCACGCCATCGGTATACGAAGCCGAGCATGCCGGGCAGGTGGTGGAGCAGGTGGTGCGCCCCACCGGGCTGATAGACCCGGTGGTGGAAGTGCGCCCCGCCACCCACCAGGTGGATGACCTGATGTCCGAGGCGAACGAGCGGATCAAAGTGGGCGAACGCGTGCTGGTCACCACGCTTACCAAGCGCATGTCGGAACAGCTCACTGAATACTTCGCCGAGCATGGCATCAAGGTGCGCTACCTGCATTCAGACATCGAGACCGTGGAGCGCGTGGAGATCATCCGCGACCTGCGCCTGGGCGTATTCGATGTGCTGGTAGGCATCAACCTGCTGCGCGAAGGGCTGGACATACCCGAAGTGTCGCTGGTGGCGATACTCGATGCCGACAAGGAAGGCTTCCTGCGCTCCGAGCGCTCGCTGATCCAGACCATGGGCCGCGCCGCGCGCCACATCAACGGCAAGGCGCTGCTGTACGCGGACCGCATTACAGATTCGATGCGCCGCGCAATGGACGAGACCGGACGCAGGCGGCACAAACAGCAGGAGCACAACAAGGAGCACGGCATTACCCCGCAGGGGGTAGTGAAGCGCATCAAGGACATCATAGACACCGAATACGACATGGATTCCGAACGCGCCCAGCTGAAAGCGGCGCAGACGCAGGCGAAATATTTTGCGATGAGCGAAAAGGATGTTTCGAAGGAAATCACGCGCCTGGAAAAGGAAATGCTGCAGGCCGCGAAAAACCTCGAATTCGAGCGCGCCGCAGGATTGCGCGACCAGTTGAAAAAACTGCGCGAGAGCGTGTTTCTTTCCCCGCTGTAATGGCGCATTGCCGGGCACGGCGGCGGCTTACACCCGAGCCGAGACGACTGGCGTTCGCTGTCAGGGGGTTTTCACCAGTTTGCCGAAATGCGCACGAAACTGCGCTAGCTTGGGGGCGATAATCACCCGGCAATATCCTTGTTCCGGATGGCTCGCAAAGAAATGCTGGTGATATTCCTCAGCCGGGTAAAACGTTGGGGCCGCCACCAGTTCGGTGACGATGCGATCATGCCATATACCCATCCCGTTGAGCCCCGCGATCATTTTTTTAGCCTGCTGGCGCTGGCCCTCGCTGTGGTAAAAAACCGCCGACCGGTATTGGGTGCCGATGTCGTTTCCCTGACGGTTGGGAGTGGTGGGATCATGCATGCTGAAAAAAAGCGCCAGCAACTCCTCGAAAGAAACCTGCTCGGGATCGAAGGTGATCTGCACCGCCTCCGCGTGGCCGGTTTCCCCGCTGCACACCTCCTCGTAACCGGGATTGGACAGTTGGCCGCCGGTATAGCCGGATACCACACGCTCGACGCCGCGCACTTGTTCAAACACCGCTTCCAGGCACCAAAAGCAGCCGCCCGCCAGGGTGGCGGTTTGCCGTGATTTATTTTCCATTTTCTCCCCTCTGCCCTGCCCGCCTTGCGGCGCGCCGCCGCCATTCCCACACCACCATCAAGCGCCACAAAATACGGACTGTAATATATCCCAGCACGGCCAGGGTGAGGGCCAGCATGGGCAGGCCCAGGGCGAATGGCTTGCCCAGCGCAGCAAACCATTGCGGCAGTACATCCGTCCAGTTGCTCCAGTTCATGTCCGGCAGGGCAAGGCTGGGAGGGGCGCCGCCGCGCTGGCCGAGGATGAATGCGCCATATCCGTATGCCAGCGCATACAGCGGCATGATGGTAAACGGATTGGTATAGAGCGTGGTGAACAGGGCTACCGGCAGATTGGCCCGGAACATTACGGCCAGGAGTGCAGCGGCAATCATTTGCAGCGGCCCTGGTATCAAGCCGGAAAACAGCCCCAGCGCCACGCCGCTCGCCACTGAGCGCCGGTGCAAGTGCCACAAGCCGGGGTGATTCAGCCGCCCGCGCAGCAATAAGCGCCCCCACCGGTTGCTCATGATGGCCTCTCTGGTAGGCAGCAGTTTGCGGAAGTATTTTCTTGGCATGGGAATCAAGTGTCCAGGACTGTTCCATCTTACCCCGACGCCGCCCGGCACAGTAGGGTCAGCCATTTGTATTTATTTCTGCCGGTTATCCTGTATCATT
>JBGPSQ010000288.1:0-2316 GCA_041490205.1 Gallionellaceae bacterium | reverse complement strand
GAAGATGAAGCAAGAATCCGTAGACATGCTGGCAACCACTGGCGTCAAAATTCAAGACATGAGTGAAACGCTACGCGGGATGTCCGGCGGACAACGTCAGTGCGTCGCAATCGCCCGCGCCGCCGGTTTTGCGAAAAAGCTGATCATACTGGATGAACCCACCGCCGCTCTTGGCATACAGGAAACCGCGCGCGTGGAACAGATCATCACCGGCCTGAAAACGCGCGGCGTGCCGCTCATCATCATCAGCCACAACCTGCGCCAGGTATTCGATCTGTCCGACCGGATATGGGTGTTCCGTCAGGGCCGCATCATTGCTTCCGTGCTCACCAAAAACTCAAACCCGGAACAGATCGTTGGCTTGATCACGGGCGCGGTGAACCCGGAAGACGTACCGGGTGCCATCGATCGTATCAAAGACATCGCACTGTTCCATTGAGGGGTTGCTGATGAATTTGCAGCAGGCTCATTGGGAGCAATGATGGCGAGCGCGTTTCCCCGATACGTCGTCTTTGGCGAGGCGCTGACCGACATGCTGCGGCAGGCAGATGGCAAGTGGCTATCCGTGCCCGGCGGAGCCTGCTGGAACGTCGCGCGCGTGGGCGCACGGCTGGGCGTGCCGACCGCGTTTGCCGGTGCCGTGAGCAATGACCTGTTCGGCGACCAGCTCGACAGTGCAGGGACAGCAGCAGGTCTCGACAGGCGCTTTCTGCAACGGGTAGATGCGTCACCGCTGCTGGCGATGGTAGTGTCCCAGCATCCCCCGCAATATTTCTTCATCGGGTCGGACAGTGCAGATCTGCATTTCAATCCTGCGCTGCTTCCCGCAGGGTGGCGCAATGACGTGGACATCGTGCATTTCGGCGGCATCAGCCTGATGCGCAAGCCGCTGGCGGAGTGCCTGGTCAGGGAAGCATACGCCGCCAGCGATGCAGGCAAACGCATCGCCTTCGATCCCAATTTCCGCGCCATGGCGAACACGCCGGATTATCCGCAAACGTTCCACGCCATCGTGTCGGTGGCAACACACATAAAAGTTTCCGACGATGATCTCGCAGGCTTGTTCCCCGGCCAGTCAGCGCGGGATGGATTGGCTGCATTGCGCGCGTTGGCACCCAATGCCGAGATATTGCTGACTCGTGGAGCTTCCGGCATGACGCTGTTCGGCAAGCATGGCGTGGTTGAACAACCGGCATTTCCGGTGGAGGTGGTGGACACTGTTGGCTGCGGCGACGCATCCATGGGCGGATGGATATCCAGCATTCTGTTGCGGCCGGCGGCCAGTGATGCCGAACACCTGCAGGTATCAGCTGCCGCAGCCGCTCTTGCGGCAACTCATGCCGGGCCTTATCCACCTTCCGCCGCAGAAGTGGAAATTCTGCTGAGAGAAAGAGGTTGTGCATCATGGCTGCCACGATGAAAGTGTTGATCGGTGGCGAAGCCAATGACACCGAATTGCTTATCTCACGCCCCCGGACTTCGGACAACCTCGGTTCGAAGCCCTCGGTGGTCAAGCGCAGCCTGCATGGCGGTTTGCACGGCGGAATGGAAATCATTGAAGTCGATAACGGGCGATTGAAACTATGGCTGTTGCCGCAACGCGGCATGGGGATATGGAAGATATGGCGTGATGGAATCGAGATCGGTTGGCAATCGCCGGTTCGCGGTCCCGTGCATCCGCAGTATGTCCCCGTCCATGAAGAATCCGGCTTGGGCTGGCTGGCAGGGTTTGACGAGCTGCTGTGCCGCTGCGGCCTGGAAAGCAATGGCGAGCCCGAGTTCGATGCCAAAGGCAAATTGAAGTATCCCTTGCATGGCAGGATCGCCAATCTGCCCGCATACAAGGTGGAAGCGCACTACGACAGCGATACGGATGAGATTCGCGTCGAGGGCTGGGTGGAGGAAACGCGCTTCAAATCCCAGCAGTTGGTTCTGAAAACCGCGGTCACGACCAAGGTGGGATCGTCTGCCGTCCACATACACGATAGGGTAAGCAATCCATCCGCAATGCCGAGCCGGTTCCAATTGTTGTACCACATCAATTTTGGCGCTCCCATGCTGGAGGCCGGTGCCGAGATCATCGCACCTGTCAAAACTCTGGTACCCCGCACGCAGCGCGCAGAAGAGGGCGTGGGCGAATGGTCTATTGTTCGGGCCCCGCAAGCCGGATTTCAGGAGCAGGTCTATTTCATGGAATTGCTTGGCGATGCGGAGGGCAAGTCTCAAGTGCTGCTGCGGAATGCCAAAGGAACACTCGGCGTGGGCCTGCATTTCAACCTCAGCGAAACGCAGAAGGGCGAGATTCTCGGCGTCGCG
>JBGPSQ010000287.1:0-2415 GCA_041490205.1 Gallionellaceae bacterium | reverse complement strand
CTGCGCCACCACGGCGTCCAGGTGGAAGAGACGGCCAATCTGGAAGCGGCCTTGGCGCAGGGCGACGTACTCTATATGACGCGCATTCAGAAGGAACGATTTGCCGATCCCGCGGAGTACGAGCGGCTGAAGGGCAGCTATGTCCTGACGCGCGAGATGGTCGAGCGCATCCGGCCGGATGTCACTGTCCTGCATCCGCTGCCTCGTGTAAACGAGATCACGACGGATGTGGATAGTCTCCCGAACGCAGCCTACTTCCGCCAGGCAGGCAACGGCGTCTTTATCCGTATGGCGCTGATTGCATCGGTGATGGGCAGAATCTAGTCTCAGTCCTGGCCGGGACCGAGTTCCCATGCGAACCCGCAGGAACTCCGTAAGACTCGATGGGCCGGGGAGGTGAACATGCGTCAGGACTTTCGTGTGTTAGGCAGGGTAACGCGTCGCAAGGATGGAATGGCCCGGGTGACGGGGCAGGAGCTGTTTTCCAGCGACATCAGCTTGCCGAGGATGCTGCATGGGCGAATCGTCTCCAGCCCATACGCGCACGCTCGCATCAAGAGCGTTGACGTGAGCGCGGCCGAAGAGATGGGGGCCGCGTGCATCACGTTCAACGACATCCCTCCCCTCATGTATAACGAGCGCATTGTCACCGTTCCGCAGGCTCTGCACAAGGACCACTACGTGCTGGCCGACAAGGTCCGGCGCATGGGTGAAGCCGTCGCCGCCGTCGCCGCGGAGACCGAGGAGTTGGCCGAACGGGCCGCGCGCGCCGTCAGGGTCGAGTATGAGCCGCTCCCGGTAATAACCGATCCGATTGAAGCGATGAGACCGGATGCGGAGCCGCTCTATGACGTGATCCGGCATGGCGACAAGGAAATCCGCATTCAAAACAACATCGCCTGCGAGCGCAAGATTGAAGAGGGCAATATTGACCAGGCATTTGCCGAGGCCGATGTGGTTGTCGAGGGGACTTTCAAGACGCCCAAGATTTACCATATGCAGCTCGAGCCCAAGACCGCCGTTTGCAGCCCCGAACCCGACGGGGGCCTCACGGTGTGGGCGACGACACAGTCCATCCATAACGTCCGCATCCTGCTGGGCCAGATTTTCAACATCCCGCTCAGCAAGATTGACGTGCGGCGCATGCCCGTCGGCGGCACGTTTGGATCGTCCATCCAGATGAACTCGCCCATTCCGATCTGCGCGGCCCTGGCGCTCAAAACCCGCCGCCCGGTCAAGCTCTCGCTCACGCGCGAAGAGGATATGCACGACCATACCAACTATCCTTCGCAGATCGATCTCAAGATCGCTGCCAGGAAGGACGGCACGCTGCTGGGTGCAGAGATGAACCTGGTGGCGGATATCGGCGCGCACATTATCCAGGCGTACTCGTACCTCGGCGTGTGCGTCGGCTGGATGGTCTCGCTGTACCGCTTGCCCAATGTGCGCTATCACGGCAGGGCGGTGTACACGAACAAGAGCCCTTCGTGCGCCATGCAGGGCTTTGGAAATCCCCAGGTCACCTTTGCCGTCGAGTCATTGATGGACGAACTGGCAAAGAAGCTCTCCATGGATTCGATTGCACTGCGCCTCAAAAATTACGTAGGAATGGGTGATACGTTCTGGGGACAGGGACCGCTCGTGCGCTCCGTGGTGCAGAGCGATGGCGTGCCACAACTGCTGAAGGATGGCGCGGAGAAGTTCGGCTGGCACGAACCATCGGCTCCATCGACGGGGCGTTACCGCCGCGGGCGCGGCATGGCGCGCGGCTTCCACACGTCGAGTGCAGGCGCACCCCAACCTGGCGATGTGATTGATTTTTCCGGCGCCATGGTCAAGATCAACCAGGACGGCTCCGTGGATGTGATCACCGCCCTGATGGATCACGGCGGCGGGACGCTGGAGGCGTGTGCCAAGCTGGTCTCGGAGGCGTTGTGCGTGCCGCTTGATAAGGTGAATATCTCGCCGACGGGGACGCGTACGTCGGTCTACGACGTAGTCACGCACGCCACGCGCGGGGTCTATGCCGGCGGCGGCGCAGTCTTGAAAGCCACGCAGAAGGTGCGCGAGGACCTGCTGCAGACCGCGGCCCGGTTTCTGAACGTCCAGCCGGAGGCACTGATGATCCGGAGCGACGAGGCGTTGGGCCAAGGCATGATCTACACTCCGTCAATTCCCGATCGAAAAATAACCATCGGCGAAATCGCCACGCGCTGCTGGACGGAAAGCTGGAAGACCATAGCCAGTGTGGAGAGCTATCGCCCGGTCCATTGTCCGCCCGCGTATGTGTCGGTGTTCCTGGATGTGGAAGTGGATATGTGGACCGGAAGCGTGCGCACAGTGCGAGCCGTGGTGGGCAGCGATTGTGGCACCGTGATCAATCCCGACCTGGCCGCCGGCCAGTTGGAAGGCGGG
>JBGPSQ010000286.1:0-2439 GCA_041490205.1 Gallionellaceae bacterium | reverse complement strand
GATCCAAAAAAATTACAACTCTGAAACTAAAACAATCGTGCAGTTGGAGAAAGAGAATAAGCAGTGTAATGCACTGCTCCTTGTCTATGGTGATACAGCAACTAGATATTCTCAACTTAATAGATTATTCACTTTAGCGTGTGCATCAGCATTACTGATATCCATTGTTATGGAAGCCTTAATATTCTGGGGGCTTACTAAAAGAGAAAAACAAACATAGCGGAACGGGGTTATTGCGCCGGATGTTGGTTTCTCTTTCTCTTCTTCTTCTTCAATAAATAAAAAGCCCCCGCCTCCGGTAACCCGGATGCGGGGGCTTTCTTCTTTAGCTGCTGCTGTTCAGTGCATTACCGGCTGCTTTGTGCGAGAACTGCCTCCAGCATTTCCATCACCATGCGTTGACGGGGTTTCGGTAACTTGCTGATGCGTTCCATGTGCTGCTGTAGCTTCGGTGCGGGGCCGCGCTTCTTTGTTGCCGCCGTCGATTCGCCGAGCAGCTCCTCCAAGCCGACCCCTAACGCCTTGGCGAGTACCGGCAGAGCGGACACCGTCACGCGCCGCTGTCCCAGCTCGTAAGCGTTCATCGTTGGCTGTGATACCCCTAGCGTTTCTGCAAGCTGAACCTGGGTAAGGTTGCTGTCCTTGCGGTACTGGGTAATACGGCTGCCCAGTGCCACAAAGAACTCTCTATCGTCCTGGCTGATCGCCATAGCCGCGCGCTCCAATGCAATGATCTGGCGCATACCTTACCTCCTGTTTTTAGAAACGCGATTGACAATATCACGTATCGTGATATTGTGCAAAACAGGTTATTTCTTGATTTACCCCCTTGACAGGTTTTTAGCGGAGGCAGAAAAAATGGCACGCATCCCGGATTCAGAAATCGAGCGGCTAAAAAATGAAGTCTCGGTCGAACGCCTGATCGAGAGCAGCGGCATCGAACTCAAGAAAGCAGGCAAGGATTTAACCGGCAAGTGTCCGTTCCACGAAGACGACACCGCCTCGCTGGTGGTGACCCCCGCCAAGAACCTGTGGCACTGCTTCGGCTGCGGTGCAGCCGGTGGCCCGATAGATTGGGTCATCAAGAAAAACGGCGTCAGCTTCCGCCATGCGGTGGAACTGCTACGCGAAGGCATTCCCTCTTTAGCTGCTGGTTCTGCTGCCGGTTCCGGTGCAGTGAAGCGCACCACCGTGCGCGCCCTCGATGCGCCGGTCGCATTCGATACTGATGATCAAGCCTTATTGAATCAAACCATCGGCTACTACCACGAGACATTGAAGAACAGCCCCGAAGCCCTTGCGTACCTGCAAGCGCGCGGCCTCGACCATCCCGAACTGATCGCCCGTTTCAAACTCGGTTTCGCCAACCGCACCCTGGGCCTGCGCCTCCCGGAAAAAACCCGCGTCGCCGGAGCCGAGATCAGAACCCGCCTCACCAAAATCGGCATCTACCGCGAATCCGGCCACGAACACTTCAACGGCTCGCTGATCGTGCCGGTGTGCGATGCAGGCGGCAACGTCGTTGAAGTCTATGGCCGCAAGCTTCTGGACAACCTGCGCGCCGGGACGCCGAAGCATTTATATCTGCCCGGACCGCATGCGGGCGTGTGGAACATCGAAGCGCTGCAAGCCAGCAAGGAAATCATCCTGTGCGAAGCGCTGATCGACGCGATGACGTTCTGGTGTGAGGGCTATCGCAACGTCACCAGCAGTTATGGCATCGAAGGTTTCACCGATGAAATGCTGGCCGCATTCAAGCACTACGGCACCGAGCGCGTGCTGATCGCCTACGACCGCGACGAAGCCGGAGAGCGCGGCGCGGCCAAGGTGTCCGCACTGCTGCAGGCCGAGGGCATCGCCTGCTTCCGCATCCAGTTCCCGAAGGGCATGGATGCCAACGAATACGCCTTGAAGGTGACACCGGCGACGAAGAGTTTGGGTGTCGTCATCCGCAAAGCAGTGTGGCTGGGCAACGGCAAACCGCCGGTGCGGCTGGAAGCTGTACCCGTTGCGGCCAGTATGCAGCCTGCCTCGGAACGCCCGTCGATACTGGCTTCCGAGGCATCCTCTTTAGCTGCTGCTGTCCTTCCAGAAAATTCACCCGCCATCGAATCACCCGCATTGCCCGCCAGTCCCGCGCCGGAAACGGCGCGCGAATTGCCGATGGAGGTCAAGGACAAGGAAGTCACGCTCACCCTGGGCGAAGGTGTCGGCGCACGGCGTTACCGAGTGCGCGGCCTGCAAAAGAATCTCGCCGTCGAGCAGCTTAAAATCAACCTGCTGGTGACGCATGGCGAAACCTTCTTCGTGGACACGCTCGACCTCTATAGCGCCAAGCAGCGGCAAAGTTATATCGCGCAGGCCGCAATGGAGACGGCTGTCGATGAACGAATACTTAAAGCCGATCTGGGCCGCGTGCTGCTGGCACTGGAACAATTG
>JBGPSQ010000285.1:0-2458 GCA_041490205.1 Gallionellaceae bacterium | reverse complement strand
CTGATTATCCGCGCGCAGTGCGAGCGCCTCCAGCGCTTGTACTAGTTGGGGGGGGCGGGCGGTGTGGATGGCGATGTTCATTAATAGTGTCTAAATAAACTTACAGTCTCTGGTACGCTGATCAAATTAGTCGAAACTTCCCCTCCCCCTTGCAGGGGGAGGGCTAGGGAGGGGGTAGAAATCAGGCATCCCACGCTTCTACCCCCATCCTACCCTTCCCCCTGCAAGGGGGAGGGAACCTGGTCATTCGTCCTCAAAATTCAATTCGCGCTCGCTGTCCTTGTTCAGCGCCTTGCGCAGCCATGGCGGCGGAGAACTCTTGAGCACCTCTTGCAACTTGTCGAGGATTTCGTTGATGGCTTCCGGTTCGTTCACCTTGATCGGGTGTATCTTGTGCGCCACCACGCGCGCCGCCGCCGAGCCGCCGATGGCGGCGACATACAGGATGGCGCAGTCCTTGATCGCCTCGATCTTGGGAGCGAGCTTGTCCTCGTTGCCGTCTTCCTTGAGTTCGCCGGAAAACTGGATGGCCTCGACCAGGCTGTAACCCTCCGGCGAGATCTCATATACCGCAAGATTCCTTGCCCAGCCGAAATGGGCATCCACCCGTTGCAGGTCTTGTGTCGCAAAAGCGATTTTCATTCCTTTTACTCCTTTGTTTGGATTACACAGTCTGAGCTTGCGTTGCATGTTCATGGCGTTCCGCATCCTCATGGTTTTCCTCCGGCAGCGGCCAGCTATCCGGCGCGCCTTCGTGCGTGTGTTCGAGGAACACATTGCCGACCTGAAATATCAGGTCGCGCGTGCCGCGATAGCCCACGCTCAATTTATGGTTTGCGCCCAGGCGGTCGAAGCAAGGCAGGCCGGCGCGGAACAGCGGTATGCCGAGCCTTTCCGCTGCCTGCCGCCCGTGCGAGTGGGTGATGAGCAGGTCGCATCCCTTGGCGCGCATCTCCAAATCTTCCAGGTCGCCGATCAGCACCTCAGCGCACGGCATTTTTTCCAGCAGCGGCGAGTGCGTGGTGGTGACCGCGGCGGCGATCTCGCAGCCCATCTCCGCCATGAGCGAACCCAGCGCCCACAGCAAGTCGGGCTCGGCGCCGATGGCGACCTTCTTGCCGCCGAAGAAAAAATGCCCGTCCAGCATGGCGTCCACCAGCTGGCTGCGCTGGCGGCGATACTTGAATGGAACCGGCTTGCGGCTCAGGCTGGAGAGGTGCATCAGGAAGCGGTCATTCGCTTCCAGCCCGGCAAGCCGGTCAAACACGGTATAGCCAACGCCGGTGCGCATTTCCAGCTCCAGCGCGGCGCGTTCCATCTGCTGTCCTATTGCAATCGTCGCTATGGAACTGCCCATGCTGCGCACCTCGTCCACCGTCGTGCCGCCTATGGTCGTGGGGCTGAACTGGTCCGGAATGTGCCCATCCAGCGAGCCGGAAATATCCGGCAGCACGATGGGCGAGAGCCCGAACGCCTCAATGGTCTCGACGATTTCCTCGATGTCGGCGGCAGTGAGGTGGCTGCCGGGGAGCAGGTTGACCTGGCTGGGGATGGTATCCGTAGTTTTTTCCGCCAGTTCTTCGATGATGCGCGTCACCGCTTTGGCCCAGCCGTCCTGAAACGCATCCTTGAAGTCAGGCGTATCCACGAATACGATGGGCAAATCGGCCAGCTCCGGATTGCGCAGGCGGATTAGCTTCAGGTCGCCGTGGATGTCCTCGCCGCGCGTCTCGGTCAGCCCTGTGGTGCACAGGCCGATGATCTCCGGCTTGGCGCGCTTATAGATGTTGAGCAATGCCTGCTCGATGTTATCCATGCCGCCCATGATGGTGGTGACTTCGTTCATCGCCGTGGTCTGCAAGGGTATGGCTTCGCGAAAGTGGCGCACGAACAGCACCAGCCCGAAGGCGGTGCAGCCCTGCGAACCGTGCAGCACCGGCATGCAGTTTGCAATGCCCATGAAGGCCAGCGCGCCGCCGATGGGCTGGCTCATCTTGAGCGGGTTCACGGCGCAGGATTTTTTTGAAAGGGTCACGATAGCCATGGCGGCTCCTTCCTCACCTGCGCCCAGATCGGGTTATGCAGCGCCCGGTCTATCTCCTGCACCAGCGTCACCATGCCTTCGTATCCGGCATAGGCATGATGGCGTTCCTGATTGATGTCCAGCCAGGGCATTTTTGCCTTGAGCGCCACGAACTGCGTGCGTCCGCCGGAGAGCATGATGTCGGCCCTGGCTTCCTTCAGCATCTTGTACATTTCGCGCGGCGTCATATCGTCGATCATGTGGGCGTCCTGGCCCATCAGTTCCTTGATGCGTTCCTTGTCTTCGGCGGTGGATTTCTTGACGCTGGTGCCGACGATTTCTATGCCGACTTCCTGCAACGCCGAGACCACCGACCAGGACTTCACGCCGCCGGTAATCAGCAACACTTTCTTGCCGGCAAGGCGCGCCTTGTAG
>JBGPSQ010000284.1:0-2461 GCA_041490205.1 Gallionellaceae bacterium | reverse complement strand
CACAGTTTGAACCACCAGTCCGCTCCAAACTCGGCATCCACTTTGCGCATGGCGCGGCGGAAGTCGAGCGCTTCGGCGATGCTCTCTTCCACCAGCGCGGTGCCGCCCGGCGGTTCCATCATCGCCGCCGCCACGTCGCACGAGGCGATGATGGCGTATTGCGGGCTGGTCGAGGTATGCATCAGATAGGCTTCGTTGAACATATGGCTGTTCAGCTTGCGCGACTCCGGTTCGCGCACCAGTATCTGCGAGGCTTGCGACAGGCCGGCCAAAAGCTTGTGGGTGGACTGCGTCGCAAAAATCATGGATTCCTTCGCCCGCGGGCGATAACGTCCGATGGCGTGCATATCCTTGTAAAAATCGTGGAAGGCGGCATGCGGCAGCCATGCCTCGTCGAAATGCAGCGCATCGATCTTGCCGTCCAGCATCTGCTTCAAAGTCTCTACGTTGTACATCACGCCGTCGTAGGTGCTCTGCGTGATGGTCAGGATGCGCGGTTTCTTGGTCTTGTCCTTGATGAACGGATTGGCGTTGATCTTTTTCTGGATGCTTTCCATCTCGAACTCGGACTTGGGGATCGGGCCGATGATACCGTAATGGTTGCGCGTGGGCGTAAGGAACACCGGCACCGCGCCGGTCATCATGATCGAGTGCAGGATGGATTTGTGGCAGTTGCGATCCACCAACACGATGTCGTCCGGCGCCACGGTGGAGTGCCATACGATCTTGTTGGAAGTGGAGGTGCCGTTGGTCACGAAAAACAGGTGATCCGCGTTGAAAATGCGCGCCGCGTTGCGCTCGGAGGCCGCCACCGGGCCGGTGTGGTCGAGCAACTGGCCCAGCTCGTCCACCGCATTGCACACGTCGGCGCGCAGCATGTTCTCCCCGAAGAACTGGTGGAACATCTGCCCTACCGGCGATTTCAGGAACGCCACGCCACCCGAGTGGCCGGGGCAGTGCCAGGAGTAGGAACCGTCCTGCGCGTAGTGCAGCAGCGCGCGGAAAAACGGCGGGGCCAGCGAATCCAGGTATGCCTTGGCCTCGCGGATGATGTGGCGGGCCACGAATTCCGGCGTATCCTCGTGCATGTGGATGAAGCCGTGCAGCTCGCGCAGGATGTCGTTCGGAATATGTCGCGAAGTGCGCGTCTCGCCGTACAGGTAGATGGGAATGTCCGCGTTCTTGAAGCGTATTTCCTCGACGAAGGCGCGCAAGCTCTTCAGCGCCGTCTCGGTTTCCTCTACGCTGCCGCCGCCGAACTCCTCGTCGTCGATGGACAACAGGAATGCCGACGCGCGGCTTTGCTGCTGCGCGAACGAAGTCAGGTCGCCGTAGCTGGTGACGCCCAGCACCTCCATGCCCTCGCTCTGGATGGCCTCCGCCAGCGCGCGTATGCCCAGGCCGCTGGCATTTTCCGAGCGGAAGTCTTCGTCAATGATTATTATTGGAAAGCGAAACTTCATCTTCAGTTCCTTGTGTGTAGAGAGTGGCGTGCCGCGCTTCGCGCGCAGCCAACACATGGCGCAGGGTTGAGCTTCAGTGAAGACTCATATTGGCCGCAGGCCAATGTGATGTCGGAACTAAACCGGAATTTCATTCAATATGCCTCACAGGAGCCGCTGCCAAACAACGTATTGGCGCGGATTGTCGCAGATTTTTCCGGCGACGGGGAAAGTTAATAAATCGGGCTGGCAGTGGGATTGCAGAATAAATTAGCCACGGATTGACACCGATGAAACACGGATGAAACCGCCATCCCAACATCCGTGAAAATCCGTGTCCATCCGTGGCTAATATGGGTTCAGGTGTTCTGCACCACGATCTTCGGGAACACCGCGCTATGATCCTGCGCCATGTCCGCCACCTTCACCGCAATGCGGCGGGCGATCTGCCGGTAAACTTTGGCGACCGCGCCGTCCGGATCGGCCACCACGGTGGGCTTGCCGGAATCGGCCTGTTCGCGGATGCGGATGTCCAGCGGCAGCCCGCCGAGGAATTCCACGCCGTAATCGGCGCACATCTTTTCGCCGCCGCCCGCGCCGAAGATATGCTCTTCGTGCCCGCACTGGGAGCAGATGTGCGTGCTCATGTTTTCCACGATGCCCAGTATCTTGATATCCACCTTCTCGAACATCTTGAGGCCCTTTTTGGCGTCCAGCAGGGCAATGTCCTGCGGCGTGGTGACGATCACGGCACCCGTCACCGGTACTTTCTGGGCGAGCGTGAGCTGGATGTCGCCGGTTCCCGGCGGCAGATCGACGATCAGGTAATCCAGACCTTCCCAATGCGTCTGGCGCAGCAACTGGTCCAGCGCCTGGGTGACCATGGGACCGCGCCACACCATGGGCACATCGTCGCCCTCGATCATGAAGCCGATGGACATGGCCTGTATCCCGTGCCCCTGCATGGGCTCGATGGACTGGCCATCCTTGGACATCGGGCGGCCGGTGATGCCCAGCAT
>JBGPSQ010000283.1:0-2645 GCA_041490205.1 Gallionellaceae bacterium | reverse complement strand
TTTCCCCACGGTTCGGGGACTCCGCGAGCGTGGCGAAGTGATTTACGACCTGCCCGACGAGTTCCGGGTGATCGGTTACAGCCCTTACGCCGTCACGCAACTTCTCGGATTTACCTGTTCCCATCTCTTCCCAATCCTTCGCATCTATGTCGATCTGGACGGTTGTCAGCATCATCCTTTCTTTACGCATTGATCGTTTCTCCTAAGTTGTCACGTTACATTGTCGTAACATTTGCCGTTGTCGGTGTTACAGTAGAAACAGCACGCACGGGGTCACCCATTAGCCCCCCACAGTCAATAGTGCGCAAAAAACACTCGCAAATAATCGCGATAAAGATTACACCCCAACAGCCATCGCATACGTTTTCATAAAATCTCCTCGCGCCCTTTGCTTCGCAGTGTGGTTGCGTGAATCGCACCAGTCACCCATGTGGATCAAGCGAAAGTACGCGCAGGGTCAGGTCTAGATTCGATGCATCTCACCCTTATTCTCCTAAACAAAACCACAACGCGAAATGCCACATCTTTTTATGACAAGTGAACCACTATAGGTATTTGTTCGGGTTGTTACAAGCGGTGATGGGTTTTGAGTGCGCTGCGCGCAGATGTTTAGATGCCGGGGGCTGCCCGGCAGCAGCTCACTTTATTTTGCTTGCCCACGGCGTGTGTCAAGGTAGTTGTCGCCTCAACCGTTAAGCCGCTTGCATATTGTTATTCTCCTGCGTCTGGGCGCGCTCGGGGTTGAGGTAAACCGTGTCGCGCAGCGTCCAATTCCTGACGCCTGCCGACCAACGTTGCGGATGTCGCAACCGCGCTGCTTGATACACAGTAGTACGTTTTTCGAGCAACGCGGTGGCCTCGCCCCGATGCCGCTGGTTTGGCGTGACATACTTCAAACCGCTATGGCGATGCTGCTCGTTGTACCAACTGACGAAGCTGAGCACCCAGAGCCGGGCCTCGTCCAAAGTGTCGAACGGTCGCTCCGGCCAGAGCGGGCAATACTTAGCCGTGCGGAATAGCGCTTCGGCGTAGGCGTTGTCGTTGCTTACCCTTGGCCGGCTGAAAGATGGCACCACGCCGAGTTCATACATCGTCGCCAGCATCGTGGCCCCCTTCATGGCGGTGCCGTTATCCGAGTGCAGCACTAGCGGGCGGCCTGCCGTCTGTTCGCGCAGGCAGCCACGCGACAGTAGATGACTGGCATGCTCAGACGATTCATTCTCATGTACCTCGTTGACCACCAGCTTGCGACTATAGATGTCCTTCATCATGTACCAATAATAGAACCGGCCCTTGACCGTTGTCGGCAGCCACGTGATGTCCCAGCACCAAACCTGGTTCGGGCCATCGGCCTGATGCGTGGTCAGCGGGCGGCGTACCGGGCTCTTGCTGCGACCCCGCCGCTGACCCTGCCCAGCGGCTTTCAATACGCGATAAAATGTTGATTCCGACGCCAGGTAGATGCCTTCATCGGCCAGCTTCGGTACGATCTGGTGCGGCGTCAGACTGGCGTAGCCGGGGCGATTCGCTGCTTCCAGTAAAACGGTGCGTTCTTCTTGCGTCAACTTATTTGCCGGCGCGTCGTGGCGTGCGCCGGGACGCCCGTCTTCTGGCGCCTGTCGCCATCGCTGCACCGTCCGCTCACTCAAACCCAGCCGCTCACAGGCGCTCGCCTGCCGCGCTCCCGCACTTACCGCTTCATCGATCAACTGCATGGCTTCACGGCGATCTGGGCCGTTGATCATTCTGCCTTGCCCTTGCCCCAGATCGCTTCGGCTTTTTTTTCTAATATCAGTAGCGCCGCCGCTTCCGCCAGCGCCGCCTCATTCTTCTTGAGCATGCGCTCCAACTCTCGGATACGTTGCGCCTGTTTGGTATCGGCCTTGGGCATCGTTGCCGGCTTGGCCGTCACAGGCACATTGGCCTGCTCGCATACCAGGCGCCACTGGGCGACCTGCTCGGGATAAATGCCCTTCGTCCGGCAGTAGGCCGACAGCTCCGCCTCACTCAACGGCGCGGTTTCTAGCACAATCCGGAACTTGTTCGTGCTGGACCATCGATCACTTCCTTTGCCGTCTCCAGGCACAATTCTTCCTTCCGCTCTCGCCATTTCTTGCCAGGTGCGCAGCGTCACGGCGGTGATGCCCGTCGTCTTTGCCAATTCCACGACCGCACGGTTCAACGGCGGCATCATTTGTTCAATCGCCCACTCCCGCTGCTCTGTCGTATATCGAATCCACTTCATCTTCCGCCTGCTTCCGCCCGCCATTTTTCTTCATCGAATCGATGGAGGCGACAACTATCCTGACATGGAGGGCCCAAAATACAAGTAACCAAACAAAAGGGCACCCCGCCGCACCGGCCCTTCGGGCTTCCCTCGGTTTTCCGAAAAGATCGGGCGGCTGCGGAACTCGCGCTATGCGCTCAGACAGTCCTCGCCGACGGCCCCCGGATTCTCAGAAAAACCGAGGCGGTGCAGAAGGGGATTTTGGTTTTGTGGGCAGAGCCCGTGTTTTGGGTGTCCTCCCCGCCGGGGAGGACGGTCTTGAATTGGGTTTTTGGTCCCCTTGGTCCACCGCCGAGTAGCGCAGACAAGCCGGGAGGTTTCTGCGAGGACTGTCTGAGCGCATAGCGCGAGTTCCGCA
>JBGPSQ010000282.1:0-2656 GCA_041490205.1 Gallionellaceae bacterium | reverse complement strand
TTCAACGTCGGTGATCACCAGGCGCTGCTTGCCCTTGGTGTCCTTGCCGAAAGAGGCGGTGCCGGTAACTTCCGCCAGCATGCCCGCGTCCTTGGGCGAGCGAGCCTCGAATAGCTCGGCCACGCGCGGCAGACCGCCGGTGATGTCGCGAGTCTTGGAAGATTCCTGCGGAATGCGTGCCAGCACTTCGCCGCTGCCCACATGCTGCCCGTCTTCCACGGTGATGATACATCCGGTCTGGAAGGTCACAGTGATCGGTGTATCGGTACCGGCATGCTTGATCTCGCGGCCTTTTTCGTCCATCAGGCGCACCAGCGGACGCTTGCCGGAAGTACTAGTCTTGCCGGATGTGCCCGCGCGCTTCGGATCAATGACCACCAGAGTGGACAGACCAGTCACCTCGTCTATCTGCTTGGCGACCGTGACGCCTTCTTCCACGTTCTCGAAACGAACGTTGCCGGCGTATTCGGTAATGATGGGGCGGGTATGCGGATCCCATGTCGCCAGCACTTCGCCGGCACGCACCGCGCTGCCCTCGCGCACGATCAAGGCACCGTAAGGCACCTTGTGACGCTCGCGCTCGCGGCCATGGTCATCCATCACCATCACTTCACCGCTGCGCGCCACCACCACCAGTTCGCCGCGCACGTTGGCAACGGTGCGCATGTTGGCGCTGAATTTCACGGCACCCTTCGATTTGGCTTCTACCTGGCTCGCCACCACAGTGCGCGATGCAGCACCGCCGATGTGGAAGGTGCGCATGGTCAGTTGGGTGCCCGGTTCGCCGATGGACTGCGCGGCAATCACGCCGACCGCCTCGCCCACATTCACCAGGCCGCCACGGCCTAGGTCGCGACCGTAGCACTTGGCGCACAAGCCATAACGCGTTTCGCAGGTCAGCGGAGTGCGCACGCGCACTTCGTCGATGCCAAGCTGCTCGATGGTGTCCACCTTATCTTCGTCCAGCAGCGTGCCTGCTTCATACAGAGTCTCGCTGGTCTCGGGGTTGACTACGTCCGCGCTCACCACGCGGCCAAGGATGCGCTCGCGCAAGGCCTCGATCACTTCACCGCCTTCAACCATGGCCTTCATCGCACGACCGTTGCTGGTACCGCAATCATCCTCGGTCACCACCAGATCCTGAGTCACGTCCACCAGACGCCGCGTCAGGTAACCGGAGTTCGCCGTCTTCAGCGCGGTATCGGCCAGACCCTTACGGGCGCCGTGCGTGGAGATGAAGTATTGCAGCATGTTCAAACCGCCGCGGAAATTCGCAGTGATCGGCGTTTCGATGATGGAGCCATCCGGCTTGGCCATCAGGCCGCGCATGCCGGCCAGTTGGCGAATCTGGGCGGCGGAACCGCGCGCGCCGGAATCGGCCATCATGTAGATGGAGTTGAAAGATTCCTGCGTCACCGTCTTGCCCTTCTTGTCGGTGACGATCTCGCCCGTTACGCGGTCGCGTACGGGCTCGCTGCCCAGTTGGTCCATCATGGCCTTCGCCACCAGGTCGCCGGTGCGTCCCCAGATGTCCACCACCTTGTTATAACGCTCGCCCTGAGTTACCAGGCCGGAGGTGTATTGGGTGTCGATCTCTTGCACTTCCTTCTCGGCAGCCGCAATCAGCCCATCCTTCTGCGGCGGAACCAGCATATCATCCACGCAAATGGAGATGCCGGCGCGTGTCGCATAGGTAAAGCCGGTGTACATCAGGCGGTCGGCCATGATCACCGTATCGCGCAGACCGCAACGGCGGAAGCTGGCGTTGATCAGTCGCGAGATTTCTTTCTTCTTGAGCGCTTTGTTGACCAGCGCAAAAGGCAGTCCCGCAGGGAGAATTTCCGACAGGATGGCGCGTCCCACCGTTGTCTCGTAGCGGGTCAGCTTGTCCTGGCGCTCGCCGTTTTCACCGACATGCACTTCCTTGATACGCACCACCACCTTGGCCTGCAAATCGCACTGGCTGGCGTGATAGGCGCGCGATGCTTCCGCCACGTTGGCAAACATCGAACCTTCGCCCAGCGCACCCACTCTTTCGCGGGTCATGTAGTACAGGCCCAGTACGATATCCTGCGACGGGACGATAATGGGCTCGCCGTTGGCGGGCGACAGCACGTTGTTGGAGGCCAGCATCAGGGTGCGGCATTCCATTTGTGCTTCCAGCGACAGGGGTACGTGTACGGCCATCTGGTCGCCGTCGAAGTCGGCGTTGAAAGCGGAACACACCAGAGGATGCAACTGGATCGCCTTGCCCTCGATCAGCGTCGGCTCGAAAGCCTGGATGCCGAGGCGGTGCAGCGTAGGCGCACGGTTCAGCAGGATCGGATGTTCGCGAATCACTTCTTCCAGGATATCCCACACGATGGGCTCTTCCGCTTCCACCATGCGCTTGCCTGCCTTGATGGTGGTGGCCAGTCCCATTTTTTCGAGGCGCTCGAATATGAACGGCTTGAACAGTTCCAGCGCCATTTTCTTCGGCAGTCCGCACTGGTGCAGTTTCAATTGCGGGCCCACCACGATCACGGAACGCCCGGAGTAGTCCACACGCTTGCCCAGCAGGTTTTGACGGAAACGTCCGCTCTTGCCCTTGATCATGTCGGCCAGCGATTTCAACGGACGCTTGTTGGCGCCGGTCATCGCTTTGCCGCGACGGCCG
>JBGPSQ010000281.1:0-2677 GCA_041490205.1 Gallionellaceae bacterium | reverse complement strand
GCAAATGGATGAGGCCGACAAGCAAGCCGCGCTGGCCTTGCTGCAATCTCCCGACCTGACAGCCCGCATCCTTGCCGACTTCGCCGCCTGTGGATTGGTCGGCGAAGAGACAAACAAGCTGGTGGGCTATCTGGCCGCAGTCAGCCGCAAGTTGGATAAGCCGTTAGGCGTGGTCATCCAGTCATCGAGCGCGGCAGGCAAAAGCAGTTTGATGGATGCCGTCCTGTCCTTCGTTCCCGAAGAAGAAAAAGTGAAATACAGCGCGATGACCGGCCAGAGCCTGTTCTATATGGGAGAGACGAACCTCAAGCACAAGGCGCTGGCGATCGTGGAAGAAGAGGGAGCCAGCCGCGCATCCTACGCCTTGAAGCTGCTGCAATCCGAAGGCGAACTGACGATTGCCAGCACCGGCAAAGATCCCGTGAGCGGCAACCTCATCACGCAGCAATACAGAGTTGAAGGGCCGGTCGCCTTGTTGGTGACCACCACGGCCAGAGACATCGACGAAGAACTGATGAACCGGTGTCTGGTGCTGTCCGTGGACGAAGGAAGAGAGCAGACCCGCGCCATCCACCAACTGCAACGTGACCGGCGCACCCTCGAAGGCTTGATTGCACGCCGTGACAAGGAAGCGTTGATTGCGTTGCACCAGAACGCGCAACGCCTGCTTAAACCGCTCGCCATCCTCAACCCCTACGCGCAGTTCCTCACCTTCCCCGACCAAACCACCCGACTGCGCCGCGATCATGAAAAGTACCTAACCCTCATCGACACAATAACCTTCATCCACCAACATCAACGCCCTGTAAAGACCGCCCAGCGCGGCACGCAGACCATCGAATACATCGAAGTCACGCTGTCCGACATCGAGCTGGCCAACCGCATCGCACACGACGTGCTGGGTCGCAGCCTGGACGAACTGCCGCCGCAGACGCGGCGCTTACTCAAGCTGATCGACGGCTACGTGAACGAGCAATGCACGGCGCAATCCATCAAGCGCGCGGACTTCCGCTTCAGCCGCCGCGCCTTGCGCGAGGCGATCAACTGGGGCGACACGCAATTGCGCCTGCACCTGGAGCGGCTGGCCGAACTCGAATACGTGGCGACCTGGCGCGAAGGCGCGGGCGGCAAATTCGTTTACGAACTGGCCTACGTGGTGAACGGCGAGACACACGCACAAGTTGCGGGTTTGATCGAAGTGGACGCGCTGGAAGCGTTGGCGGATGCGGCTACGATGTCGAAGTCGCGGGGTTCAACCCCCGAAGTAGCGGGGCGTTCGCGGGGCGATAGCGCCCCGGTTGCGGGTCGTTCGCGGGGTAACGAATCGCCCGCAAAGCCAAGCAGCACGGGCATTGCAGAGGATATGCCCGATGATGACGGCGAAACGCACCTCCTGCGACCGACCGGCAAAATCGCATCGTACCCGCAGCCCCTTCCTTTAGCTGCTACTGCGGTCTAGCGCGATGGCACAGCGAGGAGAACGCGGCATCCGCCAGAAACAACGGACACTACGCAGAAAACCCAGACAACCGCAACGTGAACGTGTGGCCGATCCGGCTGCGGGCAACCTGCTGCGCGCCTATCAAAGCGCCTTCCTGGAATGGACGCTGACCATCGGCCTGTCGGCGCAGACCGCCAAGACCCGCAGCCGCGCCCTCGACCGATTCATCCTGTGGTGCGACGAACGCGGCTTGCAGCGTCCGCACGACATCACGCGGCCGATCCTGCAACGCTACCAGAGCCACCTGTACCACTACCGCAAGGCCAACGGCCAGCCGCTATCGTTCAACACGCAAGGCACCATGCTGCATCCCATCGTCGCCTTCTTCAAATGGTGCGTGCGCGACAACCACCTCCTGTACAACCCGGCCTCCGAGCTGGTGCTGCCGAAACCGCCGCGCCAGTTGCCCAAGCACCTGATGAGCGTGGACGAGATCGAAACGATCCTGAACCAGACCGACATCGAGACGCTATCGGGAATCCGCAACCGCGCCATGCTGGAAACGCTCTACAGCACCGGCATCCGCCGCGCCGAACTCATCAACCTGTCGCTGTACGACATCGACACCGAGCGCGGCACGTTGATGGTAAGACTGGGCAAGGGCAACAAGGATCGATTGATTCCCATCGGCGCACGCGCCTGTGCCTGGGTGGTGCGCTATGTGCAGGAAGTGCGACCGCAACTGACCTTGACCGCAGATCAGCGCACCCTGTTCGTAACCGACTACGGCGAATCCTTTGAAAAAAATCGCCTCTCGGACATGGTCAAGCACCACATGCAATATGCCGGATTCAAGAGCGGCGGCTGTCATGCATTCCGCCACGCGATGGCAACGCACATGCTGGAGAACGGCTGCGACATCCGCTATATCCAGGCCATCCTCGGCCACTCCGAACTCTCGACCACGCAGATATACACGCACGTCGCCATCGGCAAATTGCAGGCGGTGCATACGTTGACCCATCCGGCGCGATTGGAACGGCGTAGCGACAACGAACGCGCGGCGGGTGATGCTACCCATGCCGACGACCCGTGCGAAGCCTTGCTGACGGCTTTGGCGACCGAGCAGGAAGAGGAGGCGGACGATGTTGAAGATGTTGCAGCGGACGCGCTGCGCGCGCGCCGCTGAACGTGCAGCAGTACGGACAGAGCGCCAGCGGCAAACAAACCGCCCCT
>JBGPSQ010000280.1:0-2685 GCA_041490205.1 Gallionellaceae bacterium | reverse complement strand
CAGGTGGTCGAAGGGCAATGACGAGAATCCCGGTCCTCGCCCGCCGCCATCCTCGAAAAAGGCAAGCTTCTCGATCGGAAAATACTTTGGGGAAACGCGCATGAGAACCTTTGCGAGCGCTTTTGAATTTTCCGACATCTTGACCATCGCTCGATTGCCGGCCGCCAGAATCGCTGCGAGCGGGCAGAAGCTGAGGTTAAGCGGGAAATTCCAGGGAACGATGACCCCGACAACGCCAAGCGGCTGCGGGATGACACGATTTCGCGCGAGCGGATAGGTCATGAAGTCGACGTGTCTGCGCTGCGGCTTCATCCACTTCTTCAAATGTTTGACTGCGTCGGCGACGGTTTCCAGGACAACGAAATATTCGGCGAACAGGGTTTCGAATTCAGACCGGTTGCCGTAGTCGGCGTTGATCGCTGCCACCAACTCGTCCTTATTGTCCTTCAGGAGACGCGTCAGCGACTTCAAGTCAGCAATGCGCTGAGCATAGGATGGCTCCGGCGCCGCCAGGTAAGCCGCACGCTGCTTGTCAAAGCAGGACTGAAATTCAGTGGGAATGTCGATCGAACGGGAATTGACAGGCACGTTCATGATGCTCCCTTTCTCTTGGTTTTTCGCGTGTCCTCCAAGCGAAATAACGAGGGCGCGTGTGACCGTGACCGTATCAACTCCAAGTTAGTGCATGCTTGCGTTCGCATGAACGGAGCCGGGCCTTTCATCCATGATCCGCTTGATAGCGTGAGCGCAGCGGCCGCACTGGGCGCTGCATCCGAGGCAGGCATACACCTCGCTCATACGGGGCCGTCGCGCCTCCTTTACGACCACTGACCGCACCTGATGGTCGCTGAACACATTGCAAGAACAGACGATCATCACCTTCTCCTAACCAATACCATTGAGTCGGATGAAGACCGCCACAAGCGCGGTGCTCCACCCAGCCGCAAGCATGATGGTTTCCATTCGGGTCATCTCGGCGTGGCCAAGAGGCCGCTCGCGGACTAGATGGTTACGCATTTTAGCTCCTTCCGAGGCATCGCGAACGCCTGCTGCTGCGCCTCGATTACGCCACCCACACGGGCGGGAGCAAACCAGCACGTCGAACCTGGTGCGGTCGTTCATGCGGCCTCCTGTTTAGCTTCGGTCTGTAGGTCGGCTTCGGTGAAGCCATAACCGCCGGAGCGCAGCGCCGAATGCTCGCGCTTGGAGTGGACCAGCGGGTAGAACATCTGCGTCGTCCAGCGCTCCGGGCCAAACAGGATGTCGTCCTGCAGGCCGATCTTGGCCGGATATTTGCGTGTGATATGCGCCGTGCCGAACAGCACGTCCCAGAAGAACAGCAGGTTGCCGAAGTTGCCCTTGTAGTGGCCGATGCCATCTTCGTTGGTAAGCGCGTGGTGCGCCCAGTGCGTGGCCGGCGTGGAGATGGTGCGCTCCAGCACCCACATCAACGAATACAGCGCGCGGATGCGGTACAGCGGCGCGTCCCACGCCCAGGCGCAGTGCGCGCCCAGGATGACCGCCAGCTTGATCACCAGGTACGCCGCGTAGACCGGGCCGAAACCAAGGTACACCGCCACGCCGCCGATCCACAGGCCCGGCATCATCAGGTAGTAGAAGAAGTTGTTTCGGTAGGTAATGCGCACGCTCATGTAGGCCGCGCTGTGGTGCGCGCGGTGCAGCGGCCACAGCAGCGGCGTGTGCGAGGCGCGGTGCCAGAGGTACTGCGTGAGGTCATCGCCGATCAGCAGAAGGCCGGCCATGGCCCACCACGGCAGGTTGGCCCAGGCGTTGTGCTGCGCGGGCATGAGCCAGTTGCACAGCGCGTTGCTGCCCAGCAGAGCGATCGGCTGGGTGATGGCGATCAGGCTGACGAACATCAGCACCTCCAGCCAGGTGTCGTTAGCTGTCGCGCTGCCGCGCACGGCGGCCTGGTAGCGCCGGGTGATGAACTCCATGGCCGCAAAGCCCAGGATGCAGGCGCCGATCAGGAGGTATTGCAGTTGCGAGCTCATGTGGGGCGTCTCCGCTCTCATGTTTTGCATTGTGAGAACGATCTTAGTAATGCCATCATAATGCGTCCAATGCATAAATCGCATTGTTTTAATGCATGGAGAGCAATGCCATGGATCTGCGCCGCCTGAACCACGTCGTCGCCCTTGCCGACACTCTGCACTTCGCCCGCGCCGCCGAAGTCGCCCACCTGAGCCAGCCGGCCTTCAGCCGCAGCATCCAGGCCATCGAGAGCGACCTGGGTATCCGCCTGTTCGACCGCGACGTTGGCGATGTCCGCCCCACCCCGGCCGGCGAATTCGTCGTCGAGCGGGCGCGCAAGCTGCTGTTCGAGGCACGTTGCCTGCAGCGCGACGTGGATCTTTACCGCGACAGCCAGCTCGGCGACACGCCCTTCGGTGTCGGACCGCTGCTGACGGCCACCCTGATGCCACGCGCGCTTGTGGCGCTGCGCCGCCAGCACCCGCAGGTGGCACTGCGCATGGAGGTCGGCAACTGGGTGCAGTTGCTGGAGAGCCTGCGTACCGAGAACATCGAGTTCTTTGCCGCCGATGTGCGCGACATGCCCAGGGATGCCGCGCTGGACATCCAGCTGATCGGGGGGCAGCCGGCCAACCTCTATGTGCGGGCAGGCCATCCGCTGGCCGGGCGCGAGCACACGCTGGAGGAAGT
>JBGPSQ010000279.1:0-2728 GCA_041490205.1 Gallionellaceae bacterium | reverse complement strand
CTACGCTCACTGTATGCTACACCTCGCCCTTGGCGTCTTGTTCCCTGGGCTTCACCCACTTCGCCGCAAGGATGCCGACCTCATAAAGTAAACTCAGGGTGATCGCGAACAATATCATCGATCCTGCATCCGGCGGCATGAAGATCGCCCCGGCGAAAGTCGCGCCCAGGATGACATAACGGCGGATTTCCTGGAGCTTGCCGGTGGTCACCACGCCCATGCGAACCAAAATCACCACCACCACCGGCACCTGGAATGCCAGGCCGAACGCAATGAACATGGTCAGCGCGAAGCTCAGGTATTTTTCGATGTCGGTCATCATGGTGACCCCCTCTGGGGTGCTGGCGACCATGTAGCCGAATACGAGCGGGAATACGGCAAAATAAGCAACGGCCATGCCGCATAAAAACAGCAGTGTGCTCGCCACGATCAGCGGCAGCACCAGGCGCTTTTCGTGCGCGTACAGGCCGGGCGCGACGAAGCGCCAGGACTGGTACAAAATGTACGGCAGCGCGATGATGAGCGCTGCCATCCCGGCCACCTTGAGCGGCACAAAGAATGGAGTGGTGACTTCGGTTGCGATCATATGCCCGCCAGCGGGCAGGCTGGCCAGCAACGGCTGGGCGAGCAGGGTATAAAGCTTGTTGGCGAACGGGATCAGGCATAAGAACACCGCCAGCAGCGCCAGCAGGGAATTCATCAAGCGTTTGCGCAGCTCGATCAGGTGGGCGATGAAGCTTTCGCCGGTACTCATTGCTCGGGGGCTGTTCTTTTCGGTGCGGCGGCTGGAGGCAGGGCAGCCTGGTCTATGGCAGTGTTGATGTCACGCACCTGCTTGTCCACAGCCTGCGCGGTGGAATGCGCGCCCTCTTTTAGTGCTTGCTCGGCTTCCCTGGCTTCCTGTTGCACCTTTTGCTGCATTTGGCGGAATTCCTCGACGGCCATGTCGCGCGCGATGTCGGCCTTGACGCCGTTGACATAGCGTTGAGCGCGGCCCCACATCATGCCCATGGTGCGGGCAACTTTGGGAAGTTGCTCGGGCCCGATCACAACGAGCGCGACCAACAGGATGATCAATAACTCGGAAAAAGTGATGCCAAACATGACGAAGTTTTCTGGCTGGGTTCAGTTCGCAAAGCGTGAACGGCTTATACCTTGGTCTGCGTCTTGTCCTTCACTTCGCCTTCGATGGTATGTCCTGCCTCCTGGTTAGACACCTGCTTGGGTGTTTCTTCCTCGCTCTTCATGCCATCCTTGAAGCCTTTTACCGCACCGCCCAGGTCGCTGCCGATGTTGCGCAGTTTTTTCGTGCCGAAAATCAGGACGACAACCGCCAGTAGAATTAACAAGTGTGTAATGCTAAAGCTGCCCATTTTTACTCTCCTAAGTTAATTGCGTCACGGCATCATGCCGTATATTCCCGCCGCCGACGACGTGTATGTGCAAATGAAAAACAAGCTGGCCGCCCGCCTTGCCGGTATGGATCGCGGTGCGAAAACCGTCATTCAGCCCTTGCTCCCGCGCCAGCTTGGGTGCAAGCAGCAACATCTTGCCCAGCAGTGGTGCATGTGCCGCTTCGGCATGCGCCAGGGAAGCCAGGTGCTGTTTCGGAATCATCAGGAAATGCACAGGCGCCACCGGCTTGATGTCGTGAAACGCCAGCACCTCTTCATCCTCATACAACTTGCGGCACGGGATCTCTCCGCGCACGATCTTGCAAAAAATGCAGTCGTCAGACATGGCTACTTTGCCCTCCCGGCTTTTTCGGCGATGCCGGACATGCCTTCCCGCCGCGCCAGTTCGTTCAGCACATCGTCCGCGTTCAAGCCGTGCTTTGACAGCAGCACCATGCAGTGAAACCACAGGTCGGCGGTTTCATAGACCAGGTGCGGCTTGTCGCCTCCCTTGGCGGCGAGTACGACTTCGGTTGCCTCTTCCCCGATCTTTTTCAGGATGGCATCCTCGCCCTTGCTGAATAGTTTGGCGACATAGGAAGCATCGGGCGCCGCGTTCTTGCGCGACTCGATGGTTGCGGTCAGCCGTTCCAGAATGTCGTTGCTCATTTCTTGTATATCTCCTCCGGCGCTTTCAGCACCGGGTCGGTTTCCACCCACTCGCTGTTTTTCAGCAAGCTGTAAAAACAGCTTTCACGTCCTGTATGACAGGCGATGCCGCCCAGTTGTTCCACTCGCAGCAGAACTACGTCATTATCGCAATCCAGGCGGATTTCCTTCACCTTCTGGAAGTGGCCCGATTCCTCTCCCTTGCGCCACAGCTTCTTGCGCGAGCGCGACCAGTATACCGCCTCGCCCGATTCGGCAGTGCGCTTGAGCGCCTCGCGATCCATCCAGGCCACCATCAGTACCCGGCCTGTCGCGGCATCCTGCGCGACCGCGGTTACCAGGCCATCGGAAGACCAGTTTACCTTGTCCAGCCAGGCTTCGTTGTTCATAGCCGCACCTCCGGCACGTTACTGGCGCAGCCAGCCGCTTGCGGGATAACCAGCCACTTGCCAGCTTGCTGGCTTAGTGGAATGGCTAGTAGTTCCATCAGGAGGTGCGATGCGGTTATTCCCGCACCCGTCGCTATCGCGCGCCGTGTCATAACCGCACCTCCGACACGTTACTGGCGCAGCCAGCCGCTTGCGGGATAACCAGCCACTTGCCAGCTTGCTGGCTTAGTGGAATGGCTAGTAGTTCCATCAGGAGGTGCGATGCGGTTATTCCCG
>JBGPSQ010000278.1:0-2744 GCA_041490205.1 Gallionellaceae bacterium | reverse complement strand
CTTCACGATGCCCGATACCTGGCTGCCCACGCTGACCAGCACCACCGGGTTCAGCGTGCCATTGGCGGAAACGGTCTGGGTTATAGGCCCACGTTCCATCGCCGCCGTGGCATAGCGGTCCTCGCTGGACGATGTTTTAGGCATCGCCCACCATGCGGTTCCCGCAGCGATGATGACTGTCGCCAGCACTCCTACCTGCAGTTTTCTGTTTTTCAATATTCCTGGGTTCATACCGTGTTTCACTTTCCCTTGTCGGTTTGTGTCAGGCGTTCGTCAAGCTGTGTCAGGTCAAGCACGCCGATGGCTTGCGCCAACGCCATGCGGCTTGCCAGGAAATTATATAGCGCAGCTACCCGCTGCTGGCGGGCGCTGGCGAGCGCGCTTTGCGCATTCAGCACGTCCAGGATGGAAAGGCCGGACACCCCGGCCTTATAACGCCCCAGCGTCATTTCTTCCGAGGCAACCGCGGAAGCCACCAGGTCGTCGGCGGTGCGCAGGGCCTGGCTGTTGGTCAAAAGCGCCTGATAGGCTTTCCATACATCGAGCGCCACCTGGTTTGCCAACAGGTCGCGGCTCGCAACCTTGCCTTCCAGTTGCTGCTCGGCTACACGGTTCTGGTAGGTGTTGCGGAAACCGGTGAACAGCGGCACGTTGAGCGTGACACCTATGCTGCCGCTGCCGGTGCCGGGCGAGCCCGAGGTGCGGGTGCCGGAGGTGGAAGCATTCAGGTTCAGGCTGGGCATGCCCGTGGCGCGCGTCGCTTCAAGCTGGGCTTCGGCGGCCTTGATCTGCGCATCGGCTGCGGCCAGATCGGGGCGCTGCTGCCGCGCCTCGGCGATGAGCTTGCCGATGTCCTGCTCGGCAGCCGGATCGGGCGTGGTCTCGGGGAACGGCGCCAGTTCATACGGCTGGCTGGCATCGAACCCCATCACGTTGGCCAATGCGCCCTGCGCATTGCGCTCGTTGCCCCGCGCCGTAATGAGGTTGAGCGTGGCTTGAGAAAGCGCCGTCTGTGCCTGCAGCTTGTCGGCGGGCGTGGCGACGCCAGCCTGATAGCGCGCCTGCGCGGCAGCGAGCGCCTCGCGCGCGGACGTTTCCGCCGCCTGCGAGGAAAGCACGCTGGCGCGCGCCGAGAGCAAGGCATAGTAGGCTTGCACGGCAGCCAGGAAGTTTGCCTGGAGCGTGGCATCGCGCGTGGCATTCGCCGCAACCAGCAATTGTCTGGCGTTTGCCAGGCTGGCCGAGCGCCCGCCGAAGTCATAAAGCAAATAGCCCGCGGAGAGGCCCACGCTCTCGGTGCGGGAACTGACCGTGGCATTGCCCACCGTATTGCGGTTACGCGATGCCGTGCCCTGCGCCGAGAGCGTGGGCAGGTAGGCCGCCATGTTCACCCCCACCGTCGCCGCCTGTGCGCGGGCGCTGGCCCACAGCGCGCGCGTCTGCGGGTTGTTGCACAGCGTGAGGTCCACCACATCGGCCAGCACCAGCGGTTTCCTGATTTTTCCCCGGTCGCAGTTTCCGGCATCCTGCGTGGCCGTGAATGGCCCTGTCACCGTATCCTGTTCCGTTCCCCAGGGATCCAGCGCCATAGCCAATTGCGGCCACAGGAGGCACACCGCCAGCAAAGCGATTGGGGTATTAAAACGGTGGATGATTTTCAAGGTGAACGGCTGTGAAAGTTGTTTTTGTTGGTAATGAGGCAAGCAAAACTGGCCCAAGTTCCGTTCATATCCTACCACGGCGGGGCTTACGCTGTGCTTACAGAACAGCCTCAAACCAGGAATATCAAGACCGCCCAGACTGCCGGTATCGCGAAAATGGCCGCATACAGAATCAAACGCAATGGAGAGGACACTTCCGGGCGGGCAGGCCAATTGTCTCTCATGAATGAGAAGATGACGCCCCTCCCCGGCTGCCACTCAAGATTCCAGAACAAACCCGCACACAGGTAGATCACGGATGACGCAAAGAGATTGGCAAGCCAGGTGGCCGGATAGTGTCCGTCGCGCCATACCAGATAGATGTCATACGACCAGCTTGCCGAAAACAGCCAGACACATACGGCGACATAGCCCTCAACCCAGCCGGTTTTGCCGCGCGCCAGCAGGAAAAGCACGCCTACCACCCATGGAGCCGTCGCGAAGCACAGGATGGACATGAAAGCGCCATCCGCATGATCCCAGGTAGGGTCGCCGGTATAGGGCGCGGCCAGCGTGATTAAAGCAGCGCCTGCGGCAAAAGTCGCCAGTTTCCAGGGCTCAGCCAGGAAATGCCAATACCTCCGGCTCGAAATTATGAAGCTTGCAGGCCTGCGAAGGTAGAGGGTGAGCGCAAAAACGCATGCCAACGACCAGCAGGCGATGTATATCTTGAAAAACGGTTCCACTCATTGCTCCATATTTGGCATCATTTAGCGCAGTAGATTTACTTGCCTTGTTTTGCCTGCTCCGCCAAATACAGCCACGTCTCCACCACCGTATCCGGGTTGAGCGAAATCGCCTCGATGTTCTGCTCCATCAGCCAGCGCGCGAAATCCGGGTGATCGGAAGGGCCCTGCCCGCAGATGCCGATGTATTTATTGAGCTTGCGGCAAGCCTTGATCGCCATGCTGATCAGCGCCAGCACTGCGGGATTGCGCTCGTCGAATGAGCCTGCGACGATTCCGGAATCGCGGTCTATGCCCAGGGTCAGTTGGGTGAGGTCGTTGGAGCCAATGGAGAAGCCGTCGAACAGTTCCAGGAATT
>JBGPSQ010000277.1:0-2758 GCA_041490205.1 Gallionellaceae bacterium | reverse complement strand
GACCGCAGCCGTGGCCAGCGAAGGGCGATTATAGCAAGAGATGCCGATGATTTTTTGCGCACCCAGCATGGCTCGCGCGGATGCAGGCGTGATATCCGACGCGCCCAGGTGCACGCCATCGGCCTCGACACGCACAGCCAGTTGCACGTCATCGTTGACGATCAGGGGCACCGAAAACCGGCGGGTCAATTCGCGCAGCGATTGGGCCTGCTTCAGGCGCAGCGCCGGGTTTGCGGTCTTGTTGCGGTATTGCAGCACGTTGGCCCCGCCCCGCAACGCCAGCTCGACCTTGCGCAGCAACTGGGCGGTATCCGCCTCATCCTGAGTGACGGCATACAATCCGTGGATCAGTGTCATCGCTCTACACCGGGAACAATTAATCCCCGGCCTTAATGCCGCGTATCGGGCGGAACATCCTCTTCGTCGCGCGCCCAGAACAGGCGGTCGGGTATGTGCTGCCCCATGCCGGGGCGGAAGCCGTATTGCAGGGCTTGCCAAGTGAATTCCTGGGCTTCTTTCACGGCTTCTTCCATCGGCAAGCCGTTCGCCAGCAGGGCCGCAATAGCCGAAGCCAGCGTGCAGCCGGAACCGTGGTAAATGCCCGGCAGACGCGGCCAGCTATCGGATCGCACTACCCCGCGCTCCCCATAAAGGGTGTTGATCACTTTGGGCGTGCGCTCGTGCGTACCGGTCACCAGCACGTATTCGCAGCCTTTTTGCAGCATGCGCTTGGCGCACTCTTCCAGGTCGAGGTTTTCTTCCTCGCTCTCCTCATAGTGCATCAGGCGGCGCGCTTCCAGGCTGTTGGGGGTGATGATGGTGGCTTGCGGCAACAGCAATTCATTCATGGCGTCCAGCATGTCGTCGCTGGTCAGTTCATCGCCGCGCCCTGAGGCCAGCACCGGGTCGAACACCAGCGGAATGTCGGGGTAGTCCGAAATGATTTCAGCTATCGCAGCGATATTTTCCACGCTGCCCAACAGACCGATCTTGAATGCGTCAACCGGCATGTCCTCCAGCACCGCGCGCGCCTGGTCGGCGACCCATTCGGCATCCATCGGGAGAACGTCGTCCACCCCGCCCGTATCCTGAATAGTTATGGCCGTCACCACCGACAGCGGATGGCAGCCCATGCTGGCGATGGTCAATATATCTGCCTGCAGGCCCGCGCCGCCGCTCGGGTCGGTGGCCGCAAAGGTCAATACGATGGGCGGGATGTCGGACATGGCGCGCTGGGAAATTGACGGAATGCGATTTTAACTGAAAAGCTCCCCGCGCGCGCCAAATATCGGGAGGCTTTCCATATCTCGATAGACCCTATCCCGATAGGTAATTGCCCTGTCCCGACAGGTAATTGCTAATCCTGGCGAATTCGGCCACGCCCAGGTTTTCTGCGCGCAGCTGGGGGTCGATGCCCAGCTTTTCGAACGCATCCTCCGCCAGATGCGCCTTGAGTGTATTGCGCAGGGTCTTGCGGCGCTGCCCGAAGGCCGCAGCCACGATTTGCGCAAACCTTGTTTCATCGCGCACCGCTATTTCGCCGGGCCGCATGGGAATCAGGCGCACGATAGCCGAATTGACCTTGGGCGCGGGACGAAACGATTGCGGCGGCACATCGAGCAGTTTTTCCATGTGAAACCGGTACTGCAGCATCACCGAAAGCCTGCCGTATTCCGGCGTGGAAGGGGCGGCCACCATGCGTTCCACCACTTCGTCCTGCAACATGAAGTGCATGTCGGTGACGCGGCTGGCAACGCTCGCGAAATGGAACAGCAGAGGGGAGGAAATGTTGTAGGGCAGGTTGCCCACGATGCGCAAGGGTGCGGGCAATTGCGCGAAATCAAACTTCAGGGCATCGCCCTCATGAATCACCAGCCTGTGCTGGTTGAATTTTTCGGGGGGGTAATCCGTCTTCAGCCGGGCAATGATGTCGCGGTCTATTTCCACCACATGCAGCTGGTCCAGGCGCTCCAGCAGGGGACGGGTCAGCGCGCCCAGTCCGGGGCCGATCTCCACCATGTGGTCGCCAGCCTCGGGACGGATCGCAGCAATGATGTCGGCGATGATTTGCTTATCGACGAGGAAGTTTTGGCCAAACTGTTTTTTAGCTTTATGCATAAAAACCAAATCCACCACAGAGGCACAGAGACACAGAGGCAAAACACAGAGGCAAAACACCGGGCATATTCAGCATGGCGGGATATGGCTTCGGGAAGGTTGTCGAGAAATCTTTCATGTCTGCTCCCCTGCCGGGTTGGTTTTTCCTCTGTGTCTCTGTGTCTCTGTGGTGAAGGTTTTTTCCCAGCTCACCATCTCCTCTGCCAGCTTGATGGCCTCCAGCAAGCTGCCTGCATCGGCTTGGCCGCTGCCAGCGAGTTCCAGCGCGGTACCGTGATCCACGGAAGTGCGGATGATGGGCAGGCCGAGCGTGACATTCACGCCCTGTCCAAAGCTGGCATGTTTCAGCACCGGCAGCCCCTGGTCGTGGTACATCGCCAGCACGCAGTCGCATTGCGCCAGGCGATGCGGCGCAAACAGCGTGTCGGCCGGAAGCGGAGCACTGACGGCGATGCCCTCCGCGCGCAATTTGTCCAGCACGGGAATCATCACTTCGATTTCCTCACGCCCCAGGTGGCCACCTTCACCCGCATACGGATTCAGTCCCGCCACCAGGATGCGCGGGCGGGTTATGCCGAAGCGGCGGGCAAAATCCTGGTGAATGATGCGCACCACATTTTCAAGCAGGGCAGGAGTAATG
>JBGPSQ010000276.1:0-2793 GCA_041490205.1 Gallionellaceae bacterium | reverse complement strand
GGCATCGTGAAGGCGCTGCATGCCGACTTCAACGATCGCGTGAAGGAAGGCCAGGTGCTGCTGGAGCTTGATCCAACGCTGCTCCGCGCCCAGCTCACGCAAAGCGAGGCGAATGTCGCCAGCGCCCAGGCGGCGCTACAGCTTGCCAAGGCAAATGAGGCACGCACGCGCGACCTGTTTGCAAAGGAATATGTCACCCGCCAGGACCTGGATACCTCGGTGCAGGCGCTCGAATCGGCCAAGGCGCAGATTGCGCTGGCCACGGCACAGGTTGCGCGCGACCGCACCAACCTGAATTACGCCGTTATCCGCTCACCGGTATCCGGCGTGGTGGTGTCGCGCGTGGTGGATGTGGGGCAGACCGTGGCTGCTTCCTTTCAGGCGCCCGTGCTATTTACCATCGCCAAGGATCTGGCGCACATGCAGATAGATTCCAGCTACGCGGAAGCGGACGTGGGCAACATCAAGGTCGGCCAGCAGGCCAATTTCCGCGTGGACGCGTTTCCCAACCGCAATTTCAACGGCATGGTTCGCCAGGTGCGGCTCAACCCCACCACCCTGCAAAATGTCGTGACCTATGACGTGGTGGTTGCGGTGGACAATCCGGACCTGGTATTGATGCCCGGCATGACCGCCTACGTGAACATCACCGTGGCGCAGCGCAAGGATGCGCTGCTGGTGCCAAATGCGGCATTGCGCTTCCGCCCGGCTGACAACACCGTCAAGCAGGGCGGAAGACCGGGAGGAAGCGAGGGAAAGGGCGGGGGCGGCAAGGACAAGGGCGAGACGGCTCAAACCGGTATGGTCTATGTGCTCGAGAATGGACAACCCAAGGCCGTGCGCGTCACGCTAGGCATCACCGATAGCCACATGACCGAGGTGCTGGGCGGCGAGATCAAGGAAAGCGACAAAGTCATCGTCTCCGACCGCCAGCCTCCCGCATCGGGCTCCGGTCAGCAGCGCGGCGGGCCGAGGTTCTTCTGATGACACAGTCCTCCGATCCTAATTCCGCCGTCATCAGGATCGAGCGGCTCTACAAGGAATACGCGACCGATGCCGGTCCCGTGCCGGTGCTGCACGGGCTGGATGTCCGCGTCATGCCGGGCGAATTCGTCGCCATCATGGGGCCGTCCGGCTCCGGCAAATCCACCTTTATGAACATCCTCGGCTGCCTGGACGTGGCGACCAAGGGGGATTACTGGCTCAATGGCCGCAACGTGAACGCGCAAAACCGCGACGAACTGGCGCACCTGCGCAACGACGTGATCGGCTTCGTGTTCCAGGGCTTCAACCTGCTGCCGCGCGCCAACCTGGAAGACAACGTCGGACTGCCGCTGATCTACAGCGGCGTGCATCGCGCCGAGCGCAGCGAGCGGGCAAACGACATGCTGGGCAAGGTTGGCCTGGGGCAATACCGCCGCTCCTTTCCCAACCAGATTTCCGGCGGCCAGCAGCAGCGCGTCGCCATCGCGCGCGCCCTGGTCAACCGTCCCAAACTGATTCTCGCCGACGAGCCCACCGGCAATCTGGATACCCGCACCAGCCAGGAAATCATGGCGCTGTTCAGCGAATTGAACCAGCGCGACGGCATCACCATCGTGCTGGTCACGCACGAGCCGGACATTGCTTCCAATGCGCAGCGCCTGATCCGCCTCTCCGACGGGCGCATCGTCTATGACGGCCCGGTGGACCATGCCGCGCCACAGCATCTGGAGGCCACCAGTTGAGCACGAATAAAGGGAAATCGGCATGATCTACGCCATGCTCAGCGAAGCCTGGCAGGCGATGGGCGCGAACCGGCTGCGCACCTTTTTGACCATGCTGGGCATGATCATCGGCGTCGGCGCGGTGATCCTGATGCTGGCCATCGGCCAAGGCGTGCGCCAGCAGGTGGAAGCCTCCATTGCTTCCATGGGCAGCAACCTGTTCATCATTCTTTCCGGCTCCACCACCTCGGGCGGCGCACGCATGGGCGCGGGCGCATCGCCGACCCTGACCATCGCCGACAGCCAGGCCATCGAGGAATTGCCCGGAATCAGCGCCATCGCGCCCTCGGCACCGGGGACGGCACAAATTGTCTACGGCTCCAACAACTGGAGCACCCAGGTCATCGGCACAACGCCCAGCTATCTTAACGTGCGCGACTGGGAGCTTTCCTCGGGCGTGCCCTTTACCGAATCCGATGTGCGTTCCGCCACGCGCGTCGCCTTGTTGGGGCAGACCGTGGTGAAAAACCTGTTCGGGGAGGAAGACCCGACCGGCAAGACCATACGCATCAAGAACAGCCCTTATCTCGTGCTGGGCGTCCTTACCGGCAAGGGGCAAAGCCTGGACGGCCGCGACCAGGACGACACCGTGCTGGTGCCGGTGACCACCGCCCAGCGCAAGCTGTTCGGCACCCAGTTCCAGGGCACTGTGCGATTCATGATGGCGCAGGCCGAATCCGCCGCGGTGATGCCCTCATTGGAAAAAGCGATGGCCGATTTGCTGCGCCAGCGCCATCATATCCGCGAAGGGGAGGATGACGATTTCACCATCCGCAACCTGACCGCGCTGATGAATACCGCCGCGACGACGGCAGAGGTCATGTCGCTGATGCTGGGCGCCATCGCCTCCATCTCGCTGGTGGTGGGCGGCATCGGCATCATGAATATCATGCTGGTGTCGGTCACCGAGCGCACCCGCGAGATCGGCATCCGCATGGCCATCGGCGCGCGCGGCAAGGATGTGCTGATGCAGTTCCTGCTGGAGGCGATCATGATCTCCATCATCGGCTGTCTGATCGGCGTGCTG
>JBGPSQ010000275.1:0-2803 GCA_041490205.1 Gallionellaceae bacterium | reverse complement strand
AGCCTGAACTTTCCGGAGGGGAAGTGTCCCACTTTGAATATGCTTTTCCCCACTCTCTATTTTTTATGAAGAATGCCCATTCGTATGACGGCCAAGACTGTTAAACGCTCCGGAATTCCATTTTTGCTGCTGGCCCCGCTGTTGCTGTCCGCCTGCGCCTCCGCGCCGCAGGTGACCGGCGAACAGAAATCCGGCACGCCCGCAGGCAAACAGCAAACAAAACCGGGCGCCAAGGCGCCTGAGGCGTCCCAATCGAAATCAACGCCCCAAGCGGCATCGAAGCCGCAGGCGGTATCGCCGCCACTGCCCAATGTGGAACTGGACAGCAAATTGCTGTACGAATTCCTGGTGGGCGAAGTGGCATTGCAGCGCGGCCATCCCGAATTATCTGCACAAGCCTATCTCGACCTTGCCCGCGACACGCGCGATCCTCGCGTGGCGCGCCGCGCCGCACAGATCGCCTACGAATCGCGCCAGACCGCAAAGGCGGTCGAGGCATTCAAGCTGTGGCTGGAACTGGAGCCGGATTCGCAGCCTGCGCGCCAGATGCTCATCTCCATGCTGCTAGCCACAGGCAAGCTGGATGAAACCCGCCCTTGGCTGGCGCAATTCCTGGCGGCTGACCCGGAAAATGCCGGCGCGATTTTCCGGCAGCTTTCCACATTGCTGGCGCGCAGCGCAGACAAGGCTGCGGCCTTGAAACTGGTGCGCGACCTGGCGCAGCCCTACCCCAACCTTGCGGAGGCCCACTTGGCGGTGGCGCGGGCGGCAGTGGCGGCCGGCAAGCAGGATGAAGCCCTGCCGGAAGTGCGGCGCGCGCGCACACTGCGCCCGGATTGGGACGAGGCGCTGATGTTCGAGGTGCAATTACTGCAACCCACCCAACCGGAAAAGGCCCTGGCAGCGCTGAAGGAATTCCTCGCGGCCAATCCCGATGCTGGCGAGGTGCGCCTGTCTTATGCGCGCATGTTGCTGGACCGCAAGCAATTCAAGGAGGCGCGCGTCGAATTCCAGCGGCTGCTGGACTCGCACCCGGAGAATGCCGACCTGGCCTTTGCGGTGGCGCTGCTGTCGCTGCAGGTGGGCGATCTGGACCATGCGGAAAAGCAGTTGCAGCAATCCCTTACCCGCGGCAAGAAAGACCGCGATACCGTTTTCTACTATCTTGGCCAGTTGAACGAAGCGAAGAAAGATTCGCCAGTTGCGATTCAGGATTACAACAACGTGCGCGGCGGCGAATATGCCTATCCAGCGCGCCTGCGCACGGCATATTTGCTGAGCACCATGGGCAAGCTGAACGAGGCGCGCGACCAACTGCACCAGATCCATACGCAAGACCAGCAGCAGAAATTGCAATTGCTGATCATGGAGGCCGCAATGCTGCGCGATGCGCGGCAAAACGAGACCGCCTACCAGTTACTGCAGCAAGGGCTGGAGAAGTATCCTGACCAGCCCGACCTGCTGTATGAGGCCGCACTGCTCGCCGACCGGCTTGGCAAGCCGGATGTGATGGAGCAATTGATGCGCAAGCTGATCGCCTCCCAGCCGGACAACGCGAACGCCCTGAATGCGCTAGGCTACAGCTTCCTCGAACGCAACGTGCGCATAGAGGAAGGCATGCAACTGGTGGAAAAGGCATACCAGCTTGCGCCGAACGATGCCGCCATCATGGACAGCATGGGCTGGGGGCATTACCGCCAGGGCAGGCTGGAGAAGAGCCTGGAATTCCTGCGGCGGGCTTATGCCGCCAACCCTGACCCGGAAATCGCCGCTCACCTGGGCGAGGTGCTGTGGGTGCATGGCGACAAGGACGAAGCGAAGAAAATCCTGACCGGCGCCCTGAAGCAGAATCCGCAAAGCGAGCCGCTCCAGCAGGTGACGAAGAAGTACCTGCAGAAATAAATGCGCGCGCTGGCCGTCTTTTTAACTGCCTTGGTATTGTTGCTGGCCGGGTGCGCCAGCACCCCGCCTGCCGCCCGCCCCTCACAGTCCGGGTCGTCCGCTTTCACGCTCGATGGCCGCATCGCCGTCAAATGGGACGGCAAGCATTCCTCCGGCGGGTTCCACTGGCTGCACGATTCCGAATCCGACGACATCACCATGCTCGCCCCGCTGGGCATAACCGCCGCGCACATCAAGCGCGACACCCACGGGGCATCGCTGGAAGCTTCCGGCAGGCTTTATGCTGCGGCTGATAGCGGTGAGTTGATGCAACAGGCGCTGGGCTGGCAACTGCCGCTGGAAGGACTGCCCTACTGGGTGATGGCGAAGCCCATGCCCGGAACCCCGGCAAGCATGGAGCGCGATGCCAACGGACAAGTAAGCCAGTTGCGCCAGGATGGCTGGGACATACGCTACACCGCCTACGCCGCCACCGCTGCCGACAGCCTACCGCTGCGCATGACCCTGCAGCGCGAAAAACTGGAAATTCGCCTGCTGATAGACGAATGGAAGACGAAGTGAACGCTTGGTCCTGCCCCGCCAAATGCGGCTATGGGCGTTAGCTCTTGGCAGCCAAAACGTAATGCGATGTTCTTTTCAGGAATCGCTTTTCAATAAGATGCCATGAGGCCAAGGCCAACATGATTGTTATTAAAAATGTTGCGCAGAACCCCATCCATATATTGAAATCAAATACGCGCAGGAATATCAACAACTGAATGATAGGAAAATGGTAAAGGTAAATGCCATACGATATGTCGCCATATTTTCCGGCATTCAGGCCTTTAAATGCCGCCGTAGACAAGAAAATAACAACCGCCGAATAGCAAACAGGATCGATGATTAGTTTTGCGTAAGTGTT
>JBGPSQ010000274.1:0-2839 GCA_041490205.1 Gallionellaceae bacterium | reverse complement strand
CGCGCGTGAAGCGCCGCCCCGCATTGGTCTGGCTCATCTCGAGCTACTGCATTTTCACGGGCCTGGTGTCGCTGATGATCTATTACCAGATCGCTTCCGGCCTGCACCCGCTGCCCGAATCGAAACTCGCCTATTTTGAAAATTATTCCGGCTCCGATTACTGGCCGCTGGCGGCAGTCAGCATGCTTAACGTGATCGCTGGCGTGCTGCTCCTGCTCTTGCGCCGGGAAAGCGTATATGTCTTCTTCTGCAAGTTCGCGCTGGCCGTCGCGGTGGCGGTGTTGAATGCGCTGGAAAAGGGCTCCATGGACACCAGCGGGCCTCAATACATCATCGTCGGGCTGCTGCTGTGGGGCTCGTCGGCGGCGGTGTGCTTTTATGCCTGGTACCTGATGCGGAAAGGGGTGCTGAGGTGAGTCGGGCGCGCCAGTAATCGGAACAAGGCAACCTGGCCACGGATTAACACGGATGGGCACGGATAAATGCAAAAGCCGAAATAGCCAGTCCGCCGGGGTTTTCATCCGTGAACATCCGTGTTAATCCGTGGCTAATTTTTTTAGCGCACACGGCTTGCTTTGTACCTTCAACCGCTGCGGGAATCAATAGCTGACGCAGTTAACAAACCCGTTGAAGGCGGTGCAGGATGTATTCGTGGGCCGCGCGCGGTAACTGTCGCGTGCTGAAAGGTTCATGATGCACTGGCGCCACTGCTCGGTATCCTTGGCGAAGCCCAGCTTCTCGCAGCCGGGGCCGTACACCTTGATCATTACCTCCACGTCCGCCTGAACGCGCGCGGCGCGCTCGTCTGTGGTCATGCATCCCGAAAGCAGCACGATTAATAGAACCGGGAAACCAAAGCGCTTCATGATTCCTCCTACTATTCGATTAACGCGCGATCATGATAGCACCATTCCGGGGCATAGCACCATGCAGGGGAACCTGTAGTTTGGCCTTAACAATCTCGCGTTATAATGGCGGGCGGTAGTGGGATTTTTGCTATCTGCCGGTAGCAAGCTTTTACTATCAAAAATCCAAACAAATTCACTGGAGCCTAAAATATGCGTAATCTGATCGTAGCCGCCCTCGTCTCGCTGTTCCTCGCCAACACCGCCTTTGCCGCCTCTTGCGAAGAGCAAGCCGTGGACAAGAACGGCAAGAAACTTGCTGGCGCCGCCAAGGCATCTTCCATCAAGAAGTGCGAAAAGGATGCCGCACCTGCAGCACCCTCCTGCGAATCCAGGGCTATGGACAAGAACGGCAAGCCGCTGAAGGGCGCCGCCAAGGCATCCTCCATCAAGAAGTGCGAAAAGGACGCAAAGAAGTAAGCAAGTTCAGGGTGGGCAATGCACCCGCAAGGGGCGCGCCGTGGTTGTATGGGGCTAAAGCCCCGGCAACACACGCAGCGCGGCGTTGCCCGCCTTTCCGCCATCACACCACATCCGGGATGTATTGGAAGTGAAACGATTCCTTTATCCCGCATTCTTTCTGTTGCTCTGCCTGGCGCAATCAGTACCGGCCTGGCCGGACGAGTTGCGGCTGTACGATGCGGCAAATGGCCAGAGCGCCGTTCGCACCCTGACCTATTGGCGCGATGCCGGTGCGCAGGCTGGCATCGAAGAAGCGCGCGCGGCAAACCGGGCGGGGCAGTTTCAGCCGACAGGGGGGCGCACGGCCTACGGCATCGACAAGACTCCTTATTGGTTCCGTCTCGACCTGAAGCGTCCCGCCGATGCGCCGGATACCTGGTGGATCGAGCTGCCGCATCCCGGCCTGGACGATGTGCAGTTGTACATTCCAGGCGCCACGGGCTATATCAAGCGCTATGAGGTGGGCGACCACCAGGTGTTCGCCGACAGGCCCGTCCCGCACCGCAACTTCATCTTTCCCGTTACCCTTCCGGCGGAGCAGACCGTCACCCTTTATTTCCGCGTGCAGACCGCCGACACGCTGGTGGTGCCGCTGCGCGTGTGGACCCCCTCGCGTTTCGAGGCGGCGAATACTGTCGGCGACATGATGCTCGGCGTGTTTTACGGCGTGATCATCGCCATGCTGGTGTACAACCTGTTTATTTTTATCAAGCTGCGGGATCGCCCCTACCTGTATTACCTGATCTTTTCGGTTTCCATGCTGGCGGTGATAGCCGAATTCAACGGGCAGCTCTTCGAGCATGTGTTTCCCAACGACCTGTGGTGGGCAGACCGCGAGCATATTGTTTTCCCGCTGCTGGCTCTGGGCACCACGCTGCTGTTCACCCGCTCCTTCCTGGAACTGAAGACGGCGCTGCCGTGGATGGACCGTGTCGTGCAGGCGGTAATCGGGCTCGAAATTCTTGTATGCATCATCGGCGTGGCCTTCGATTATTCCCTGGGGCAGAGAATGATCGTGGTCATCTCGCCGCTCATCATGGTGGTCGCCCTGGCGGCCGGGGTGCTCAGGATACGCCAGGGATACCGGCCCGCGAAGTATTATGTGGTGGCGGAAATCCCCCTGCAAATCTGCGTGACTTATGCGGGACTGGCCGGGATGGGGCTGATGTCTTCCGAGGTACTGATGCAGCAGGCCATCGAAGTCGGTGCGGTGCTTGAAGTATTGCTGTATTCCCTGGCGCTGGCCGACCGGATTGCCACGATACGCGAGGAAAAGCAGGCCGTGGAGGCGAGGCTGGAGGTGCATGAGAAGCTTGCCGCCCTGGAGCGGGAGTCGCGCACCATACTGGAAAACACGCCCGATACGGTGGCCCGCTATGACCGCGCATGCCGCCGCACCTACGCCAACCCCGCTTTCGGGGCGCTGACGGAAGGCGGGGTAGCCATGCTGCTGGGCAAGAAGCCTTCGGAAT
>JBGPSQ010000273.1:0-2897 GCA_041490205.1 Gallionellaceae bacterium | reverse complement strand
CTGCGCCAGGCGCCGGACGTGATCCTGATCGGCGAAATCCGCGACCACGACACCATGGAATATGCGATCAACTTTGCGGAAACGGGGCACCTGGCGATGGCCACCCTGCACGCGAACAACGCCAACCAGGCGCTGGACCGCATCATCAATTTTTTCCCGCCCGAAAAGCGCGAGCAATTGCTGATGGACTTATCGCTCAACCTGCAGGCCATCGTTTCGCAGCGCCTGATTCCCACCGTGGACGGCAAGCGCGCGGCAGCCATCGAAATCATGCTGGCCTCTTCCACCGTCAAGGACCTGATTTTCAAGGGCGAGGTCGGCGCGATCAAGGAAGCCATGGCCGCCTCCAGGAACCTGGGGATGCAAACCTTCGATCAGGCGCTGTTCGACCTGCTGATGGCAGGTAAGATCAGCTACGAAGAAGCGCTGAAGAACGCCGATGCGGTCAACAACCTGCGCCTGCGCATCAAGCTCGAAGGCGGCGCGGCGGCGCCAAAAGAGGAGGCTGGGGCAAACAAGATGCCGGAACTCAGTCTGTATGAGCATAAAGAGCCGGAACTGGAAGTCGCGGACGAGGCAAGGAAATAGCCACCAGGAAAAGCAATTTAGCCACGGATTGACACGGATGTTCACGGATTGTCCGTGTCAATCTGTGTTAATCCGTGGCTGATTGTGGTTTTGGCTGAGTCAGTGCAGTAAGCAATTGCTGGCCGCCGCCCGTTGCCATGAGTTATTTGCTTCTTTTTCTCTTCCAGAAGCAGACGGACAGCATCACCCCAATCAACCCCAGCACCAGCGCATTGCCGAGCCGTGCATAGGGCGTGCTGCCCGCGTAGCCCTGCACCGTGGCGGTGAGCGTGCCTTCCTCATGCTGCGGCAGCATGTGCAGCAACTTGCCGTCGCGGTCTATCACCGAGGTCACGCCGGTGTTGGTTGCGCGCAACATCACGCGCCCGCCTTCAAGAGCGCGCATCTGCGCCACCTGGTTGTGCTGTATCGCAGCGGGTGAATTGCCGTACCAGGCGTCGTTGGTGACGTTCACCAGTAAGGTGGCTTCGGGCAGGTAGCGCACGATTTCCTCGCCGAACACGTCCTCATAACAAATGTCCACGGCGACCTTTTGTCCCGCGACGTTCAGAACCTGCTGGCGTTCGCCGCCGCGCGCCAGATCGCCCATCGGGATATGCAGCACATCATTGATGAGCCAGCCCAGCGCCGGGCGCAACGGGATGAATTCGCCGAACGGCACCAAGTGGTTCTTGCGGTAACTTTGGCTGTCCGCCGTGCCCAGCGTAAACACGCTGTTGTAATAAAGGCCGTGGTCGCGCTCAAATGCGCCTATCAACACATCTCCCCCGTTGGCGCGCGCATGGTCGCGCAGGATGGCGGACAGGCTTTCCGGCACCTCCTGGCGGAGGATGGGGAAAGCGGTCTCCGGCAGCACAATCAGGCGCGCATCGGATTGCAGGACGAGCCGGCGGTAGGTTTCCAGCGTGTTGACCAGTTGGTCTTCGTTGAACTTGAGTTCCTGTGGAATGTTGCCCTGGAGCAGGCTGACCTTGACGGGGTCGCCTTGCGGCTGTGTCCATTCCACCTGGCGTAGCAGCGCACCGGTCACCCAAATCGCCGCCAAAACCGATATTGCAAGCAATGGGCGTCTGTTTGTATCTTCGTGTGAGCGCGCAAGCAGTGCGCGCAGGTGCGGATACAGCCAGGCAAGCAAGCCCGCGCTCACCGCCGCCGCCAGCGAAACACCATAAACTCCGAAGACGGGCGCATAACCGCCCAGCGGGCTTTCCACCTGGGAATAACCCGCCAACATGCAGGGAAAGCCGGTGAAGGCAAGGCCACGCAGCCATTCCAGCAACACCCAGCAGGCTGGCATCGTAATAATCAGGCGCATCCATGGCGGGGCCGGTAGTTTTGCCTGCGCATATCCCGCCAAGGCGGCAAACAGCGCCAGGAAAGCTCCTGCCAGAGCGGTGACCAGGGCGGAGAGCAGGAAATTCATGTCGCCGTAATCGTGCAGCGCGACATAGATGAAACTGATGCCTGCGCCATATATGCCAAAGCCGAAGGAAAAACCGAGCCGCGCGGCCTTGCGGGGATTTTTCTCACGGGACCACAACGAGAACAGCAGCGCCAGCGAGACCACTGTCAGCGGAAAAGCGTAGAACGGTGCAACGGCGAAGAAAGCAAGCAATCCGGAGGCAAACGCAAGCAGGGGCATTTTCAGGATACGGAAATTCACAATTTGAGATGCGCGATATGTGCGGGATAAGATTGATTTGCGCGATTATACGGTGTAACTTGTCTACATTCATGAAGTTGGTTCAGTTCCAAGGCGCCATGCTCGAATTTACCGAATATTCCAAAATTTTCATCAGCCTCTTCGCCATTCTCGACCCGATTGGCGTCATACCCATCATCATTGCTTTCACCGTCGGCATGGAACGGAACAAGCGCGCACGGGTGGGGCGCATGGCCTCGCTGTCGGTGTGCGGCATCCTGCTCGTGGCGCTGCTGCTGGGCCAGCTGCTGCTGGAGTTTTTCGGCATCAGCATCCATTCATTTCGTACGGCCGGCGGGATATTGCTGTTGCTGATGTCCCTTACCATGCTGACCAGCCCGAAACCATACCCTGTCGACATAACAGACGGCGAAGCAACCGCATCGCTTGCCATCGTGCCGCTTTCCACTCCGCTGCTGGCAGGACCCGGTGCGATCAGCACGGTGATTCTCGATGCGCACAAGGGAACGGGCATGATGCACTATGTCATCATGGTCCTGGTGATCGTCTTGTTGAGCCTGACCGTCTGGCTGACCTTCCTTGCCGCACCCAAGGTTGAAAAGCGCATGGGGCTGACCGGCATCAACATTTTCACCCGTTTGATGGG
>JBGPSQ010000272.1:0-2907 GCA_041490205.1 Gallionellaceae bacterium | reverse complement strand
GCTCCTCGAAGCTCTTCATGCCGTCGGCCAGCATCCGTACGCTCTGCATGAAATTATGTACGATCAGCGGCTTGTACACATTCAGTTCGAAATTGCCCGAAGCGCCGCCGAAGTTGATGGCGACATCGTTGCCGAACACCTGGCAGCACAGCATGGTGAGCGCCTCGCACTGCGTGGGGTTAATCTTACCCGGCATGATGGAGCTGCCCGGCTCGTTTTCCGGGATGCTGATTTCGCCCAGACCTGAGCGCGGGCCGGAGGCCAGCCAGCGCACGTCGTTGGCGATTTTCATCAGGGCGGCGGCCAGCGTCTTGAGCGCGCCGTGCGCGGCCACCAGCGCATCGTTGGCGGCCAGTGCGGCAAATTTGTTGGTCGCGCTCCTGAATGGCAGGCCGCTGGCCCGCCCCAGTTCGACCGCGACGCGGTCACCGAATTCCGGATGAGTGTTGAGCCCGGTGCCCACTGCGGTCCCGCCCACGGCAAGCTGGCATAGCGGGGTGAGGGAAGCGGTAATCAGCGATTCGGCCAGATCGAGCTGCGCCGCATAACCGGAAAATTCCTGCCCCAGCGTTAGCGGCGTTGCGTCCTGCAAATGAGTGCGCCCGATCTTGACGATGGACGAGAATTCCCCGGTCTTGCGATCCAGCGTGGCACGCAAGACGCGCAGCGCAGGAAGCAACTGGTTGACGATGCCGCCCGCCGCCGCCACATGCATGGCGGTAGGGAAAATATCGTTGGAAGACTGGCCGAGATTGACCTCGTCATTGGGGTGGACCAGCCGCTTCTCGCCGCGCTCGCCACCCAGCAATTCGGATGCGCGGTTGGCCAGCACCTCATTCAGGTTCATGTTGCTCTGCGTGCCGGAACCGGTCTGCCACACTGAAAGGGGGAATTCCAGGTCATGTTGGCCTGCCAGGACTTCATCCGCCGCTTCCATTATGGCAGTTGCCTTATCGTCATTGAGCAAGCGCAGATTGTGGTTGACCATCGCGCAGGCGCGCTTCACCTTGGCCAATGCCAATATCACCTCCTGCGGCATTTTTTCGCTGGAGATGTGGAAGTGCTCGAGCGAGCGCTGGGTCTGCGCACCCCACAGCCGCTCGGCGGGCACGTCAATGAAGCCGAAGCTGTCTTTTTCTTTTCTGGTGGTCATGGTGGCTTTCCTTTGTAATCAAGTTGCCCTATGCGAAGGCTTTGGCCAATATAAATGCGGCTGCTGCTGCGGTACCCCCGATTAGTAAAGTGTGCAAGGCGCTCCGCAGCCGGGGCATGCCGGTAAAGCCGCCCTTGATGAAGCCAAACAGCGCCAGCGCGACCAGGGTGACGGCGATGGAGGTGAGCAGCGCCTCATGCACGCTGGTTACCATGAAGTAAGGGGCAATCGGAATCAGCCCGCCGACGACATAAGCAGCGGCTATCGTTGCAGCACTGCGCATGGCACGCCCGGGTTCCGGCGTCTCCAGGCCCAGCTCGAAGCGCATCATGAAGCGAACCCAGGCTTCGCGGTTCGTGCGCAACGCGGCGACCACGGGCGCGGATTGTTCTTCCGTGACGCCGTAAGCCTTGAACACATCGACAATCTCGGCGGCTTCATCTTCGGGCGTGAGCTGCACCTCCTGCCGTTCACGCGACAACTCGCGAGTGTAGTGCTCGGCATCCCCGCGCGCGGCGAGATAACCGCCCAGCCCCATCGCCACCGAACCGGCGGCGATCTCGGCGATGCCCGCGGTGGTGATGAGGTGGCTGGAGTCGACCGCGCCGGATAGCCCCGCCGCCAGCGCGAACGGCACCGTCAGCCCGTCCGCCATGCCGATCACTATGTCGCGTATCGTGTTCGATGCGCGGAAGTGGTGCTCGGCATGCAGGATATGGGCCATGAGGCTATTGTGAAACTAGCTCGCGCAGCACGTACGGCAGAATGCCGCCGTTGCGGTAGTAGTCCACCTCGATCGGGGTATCTATACGGAGGAGGAGCGCGACGGTCTGTGAGCTGCCATCGCGGCGCTTGATGGTGAGGGTCACGTCCTGCTGGGGCTTCAGGTCGCCTGCAATGCCGCTGATGTCGAAAGTTTCATCACCGGTCAGGTTGAGCGCGGCGAGGTTGTCCGATCCCTTGAACTGAAGGGGCAGCACGCCCATGCCCACCAGGTTGCTGCGGTGGATGCGCTCGTAGGATTTGGCAATGACCGCTTTCACACCCAGCAACTGCGTGCCTTTTGCCGCCCAGTCGCGCGAGGAGCCTGTGCCGTATTCCTCGCCCGCGAAGATGACGGTGGGCGTGCCTTCTGCAATGTGTTTCATCGCTGCGTCGTAGATCGACATCTGCTCACCCTGATACAAGGTAAAGCCGCCTTCCACGCGCGAGCCGTCTTCTTTAGGCGGCAGCATTAGGTTCTTGATGCGCACGTTGGCGAAGGTGCCGCGCATCATCACTTCATGGTTGCCGCGCCGCGCGCCGTAGCTGTTGAAATCCTTCACCGCCACCCCCTTGCCCTGCAGGTATTTGCCTGCGGGCGTGGTGGGCTTGAAACTACCCGCCGGGCTGATGTGGTCGGTGGTAACAGAGTCGCCGAGCAGAGCCAGCGCCTTGGCTCCGCGAATATCGCCTATCTTTGGGATCGCGGCGTCGAAGAACGGCGGACGTGCGATATAGGTGGAATCGTCCCACTGGTACTGGTTGCCGGTGGGTGCCGCAATCGCGTTCCACAGCGGCAGGTCTTTCGTGAGGTCGCTGTACAGGCGCTGGTACACCTCGGGGTCGGAGGCATACTTCATCATGGTCTGCACTTCCGCGCTGTTCGGCCAGATGTCTTTCAGGAAAACAGGCTGACCATCTTTGCCGATTCCCAGCGCTTCGGTATCGAGGTTGATGTTCATTCTGCCCGCGATGGCATAGGCGACCACCAG
>JBGPSQ010000271.1:0-2930 GCA_041490205.1 Gallionellaceae bacterium | reverse complement strand
CGCAATGGCTGGCACAGAATATTTTGCAGGACAAATGGGTGCTGGGCGTGGCAGGCACGCACGGGAAGACCACTACGACCTCGATGCTGGCGTGGATACTGGAATATGCCGGGATGAACCCCGGCTTCCTGATTGGCGGCGTGCCGCAGAATTTCGGCATTTCGGCACGGCTTACCGGCTCCCCGTTCTTTGTGATCGAGGCGGACGAATACGATACCGCTTTTTTCGATAAGCGCTCGAAGTTCGTGCACTACCGTCCGCGCACCGCAGTCTTGAACAACATGGAATTCGACCACGCCGACATCTTCCCCGACTTGGCTAGCATCGAGACCCAGTTCCACCATCTCGTGCGCACAGTGCCGGGGAACGGCCTAGTGGTGTGCAATGGCCGCGAGGAATCGCTGCGTCGCGTGATCCAGCGCGGCTGCTGGACGCCCGTGGAGAAATTCGGGTGCAGCGAAGGCTGGAGCATGGACGGGCAAGACTTGGTCGCGCTGGATGGCAAGCCGCAAGGCACGCTAAGCTGGGACCTGCTGGGCGAGCATAACCGCATGAACGCGCTGGCCGCACTCGCCGCCGCGCGCCATGCAGGCGTGCCCGTGGCGCAGGGTCTGGCGGCGCTGGGCGCATTCAAGAACGTGAAGCGCCGCATGGAAGTGCGCGGTACGGTCAACGGCATCACGGTGTATGACGATTTCGCGCATCACCCCACGGCTATAGACACCACCCTTGCCGGGCTGCGCCACAAGGTCGGCTCGGCAAGAATCCTGGCGGTGCTGGAGCCGCGCTCCAATACCATGAAGCTGGGCGTGATGAAGGATGCCCTGCCCGCCAGCCTCAGGGACGCAGACTTGGTATTCTGCTACGGTGCGAATCTGGGCTGGGATGCAGCCGCAGCCCTCTCGCCAATGGGCAGCAAAGCCAGGGTGATGACCGATTTGCAGGAGTTGATCGCTGCGATCACGAACGCCTCAAAGCCCGGCGACCATATACTGGTGATGAGCAACGGTGGCTTCGGCGGAATTCACGAAAAGCTGCTGCTAAAACTGGCTGGCTAGATTGTCCGTTCCAGATGTGACTTTCTACTTTCACTCAACTACAGTATGGATGATCGCAGGTTCGACTCCCTGATCTCGCGGCTTGAAATCGTAGCCAAGAATAATCCCCGGCGCTACCTGGCCTCGGTTTTGACCGTGTCCACGCTCGGTTTTGCCATTCTTGGCTTCGCCATTCTGTTTGCCCTGGTGCCCGCCTTGCTGCTCGCAGGCATGGCCGTCATCGTGGTTTTGACGGGCGGCAAAGCGCTGATATTCCTGCTTAAACTGGGGAAATTCCTGCTGTTGCTGGCCATCCCCGCCTGGGTGATGCTCAAGTCCTCGGCGCAGATGCTGTTCACGCGTTTCCCGCACCCGCAGGGCCGGACGTTAACAGAAAGCGAAGCGCCCGGGTTATTCAGGCGCATTGACGCATTGCGCCAAAAGATGAAGGGGCCGCGTATTCATCATGTCCTGCTGACCGACGAACTGAATGCGGCCATTGTCCAGTACCCGCGCTTCGGCCTGTTCGGCTGGGAGGAAAATTACCTGATCCTTGGCTTTCCGCTGTTGCTGATCCTGGGCGAGGAAGAAGCGCTGTCCGTGGTAGCCCATGAATACGGGCATTTATCCGGGCACCATAACCGGCTGGTCGCTTTCATCTACCGTTTTCGCAGCGCGTGGGGCCGCATGCAGCAGCTTTCGGAACAGTGGCAGGACTGGGGCTCGCGCATCGTCGCGCGCATGTTCCGCTGGTACGCGCCCTATTTCAATGCTTACACTTTCGTGCTGGCACGGCGGGACGAATATGTGGCCGACCGCCTGGCCGCCGAGGTTGCCGGGACACGCAATGCGGCGCAAGCCCTGATGCGGGTGAACATCGCTGCCCAGTTCGAGAACGAGGTATTCTGGCCCTCCATCAATCGTATGGTCGCCGAAATGCCGCAACCGTTGGACAACCGCAGCAGCTACTGGATACAGTCCATGGGCGAGCGGCTTGATGAGCCTACCCGCTTGCGCTTTCTCGAAGCGGTCAACCAACGCAAGACGGACCACCTGGACACCCATCCCGCCCTGAACGACCGGCTGCACGCGATAGGCGTTAAGGCAGATGAGGCTGCCGCGCGCGAACTGGTTGCGCCTGCGCGCAATGCGGCGGAAATTTGGATGGGAGATGCGCTCCCCTCCATACAAGCTGAATTTGACCGGAAATGGCAGGAAGGAATAGCCGAACGCTGGCGCGAGCGCCACGAATACCTCGAAGAGTGCCGCCAGGGCTTGGCAAAGCTGCAAGCACAAGAGAGCCTGACCGGCGATGAACGCTGGGAATACTTCAAATTCACCAAAGAATTAATGCCGGACCAGGATTTGCGGCCCCTGCTGGACGACCTGCTGCATCAAGCACCGGATCACGCTGCCGCTCTCTACCAACGCGGTGTGCTACTGCTGGATAGGAACGATGAAGCGGGCATAGCAGACCTTGAGCGGCTGATGGAGATTGAGGCCGCAGCCATCCTCCCGGCATGCACTGCGGCCTGGCAGTATTACCTGGAGCGCGACCCGGAGCATGCCGGGCAATACCGCGCCCGTTGGCAGGCACGTTCCGATTACGAAGCCCGGGTGCGCGCGGAGTCGCAGACTCTGTCCGCCGATGCCACTCTCGCACCGCACGATCTGGACGCAGAAACCGAGGCCAAAATCCGCAAAATCGTGGAAACGCATGGCACCTACGTGCGCAGCGCTTATCTGTTGCGCCGTGTCTTCAAGGCTGATCCCGCAGTGCACGATTACGTTCTGGCGTTCGAAACGGTTTACCTTACCATGGGTAATAAAGCACCGGAAGTTATAAAACAATTTGCGAAAAATGAATTTCCGGTACGCGTCTTTATCGTTCAT
>JBGPSQ010000270.1:0-2935 GCA_041490205.1 Gallionellaceae bacterium | reverse complement strand
AGATCGGGCTTGAGCCCCAGCAGTTCTTTCGAATAGGCAATCTTGAGTTTGCGAGTTGAACTTGCCGTATCCATTTCCGGAAGGGGAAACGCCTCCGCCATAGCTTCCAGCATTAGTTGCAAGTCCACCAGGTTTTTCGCCATGGGACCCACTGTCGCTATTCGCTTGAAGGTCGCAGGAAATGAGTCAGGGCCAATGTCTTCAATGGGCAGCCATCCGTCAGTAGTCCTCAGGCTATAAACGCCGCAGCAGTGTGCCGGGTAGCGTAATGAGCCATGAAAGTCCGACCCGATTTCCAGCGGGGTCAAGCCCAGGGCAAGGGCTGCCGCCGCGCCTCCGGACGATCCGCCTGGGGTGCGCGACGGATCCATGGGGTTCACACATTCCTTGTGAACCTGGTTTTTGCAATTCCAGTCGAATGAGCCGGTCGGCACCGCCGTGCGCCCCATAAATACCGCACCGCTTCTGCGAAGGATTTGAATGACCTGGCAGTCGCTTTTTGGACGATAATTTTTAAACATCCAGAAGCCATAAGTGGAAAGATAGCCCTTCATGCGGAAGGCATCTTTCACCGTCATGGGAATGCCGTCCAATGGACTTAACGGAACACCAGCGGCTTGCCTGCGATCCGACTCTGCCGCCTGATTGAGCGCTGCGCGCTCCTCTATCCCGACCACCGCATGGACAGTGGGGTTGTGCTCTTCGATCCTGTTTAAAAAATGCCGAGTCAGCTCGACGCTGGTCCACCGCCCCTCGCGCAAGCCTCTTGATAATTCGGCGGCGGAGAGTTGGTCGAAAGCACGAATCGAAATGCTGGTATTCCCTCCATCGCCTTCCCGGTCAATCAAGATTATCTCCCTTTGGGTTAAACAAGAGCGGTCGCCAATTTTTAAATAACAACCCTATGCACGGCTGAAAAAGCGCCGAATAATTTGTACAACAAATCAAGTTATGAAAAAAACAGCACCTCTTGACCTACCCCATCGCCGCCTCAATATGCTGGCACAGTGTCTTGAGAATCTTGATGCGCGCAAAATTTTTGTCGTTCGCCTCCACCAGCACCCAGGGGGCGATTTCGGTGCTGGTGCGGTCCACCATGTCGCACACCGCATGCTGGTATTCGTCCCATTTTTCACGGTTGCGCCAGTCTTCATCCGTAATCTTGAAGCGCTTGAAGCCGATCTGCTCGCGCTCCTTGAAGCGGCGCAACTGTTCATCCTTGGTGATGGCGAGCCAGAATTTCACCAGCACGATGTTTTTGGCGACCAATTGCTCTTCGAAGTCGTTGATTTCGCTATAGGCGCGCATCCAGTCGTTTTCCGGGCAGAATTTTTCCACCCGTTCGACCAGTACGCGGCCATACCAGGAGCGATCGAAGATAGTTACGCGCCCGATGCGCGGGATGTGCCGCCAGAAACGCCACAAATATGGCTGCGCGCGTTCTTCTTCGGTGGGCGCGGCGACCGGGATGACGCGGTAATGGCGCGCGTCCAGCGCGCCGGTGATACGGCGGATCGCGCCGCCCTTGCCCCCTGCGTCCGCCCCCTCGAATACTGCAATCAACGATAACTTCCTGAATCGCGGGTCGCGCGTGAGCAAGTTGAGCTTTCCCTGGTATTTTTCCAGTTCGGTGTCGAAAGTTTTTTTCGACAGCTTTTGCGACATGTTCAGCGTGTCTATCACATCCAGCTTGTCTATCGGCGCCTGCAGCGGTGCAACACTGGGCTGGGCCGCGCTGGCCGGATGGTCAATGCGCTTGCGTATGGCTTCCAGCAGAATTTTCCCCACTGTCATGCCGCGATAACGCGCATCCGCACCCTCCACCACGATCCACGGCGCCTCTCCGGTGCTGGTTTCGCGCAAGGTGTACTCCGACACCTTGCGGAATTTGTCATACATCTTGAAACGTTCCCAGTCGGTATCGGTGACACGCCAACGCATCAGGGGATCTTTTTCCAGCGCTTTCAGGCGCTTTTTCTGCGCATCCTTGGAAAGATGAAACCAGAACTTGAGAATCAGCGCGCCTTCATCGGTGAGCATTTTCTCGAAACGGTTGATCTGGTCTATGCTCTCGGTAAGATGGTCGGCCTTGGTCTGGCCCATCACTCGCTGCACGATGGGGTCGGTGTACCACGAGCCGAAGAAGATACCGATCCTGCCCTTGGGCGGCAAAGAACGCCAGAATCGCCACATCGGCGGGCGCTCGCTTTCTTCGTCGGACTGCTCTCCCATGGCGTGCGCGTGGATATGCCGCGGATCCATCCATTCGTTCAGCAGGTTTACCGTTTCGCCCTTGCCGGCGCCATCCACGCCGCCGATCAGGATGATGACCGGAAACTTGGCATTCTGCAGCAAATCGTATTGGGCATTCAGCAACGCTTCGCGCAAACCCGGCACTTCGGCATCGTATGTCGCCTTGTCTATTTTGTGCCCCAGTTCGGCTGATTCAAACATGATCTGCTCCTTAAAGGAAATCCGGGGAAATGGCCAGCCGCAGGTGGGCCTGGCGCCCGCCTTCCTCGCAATCAAGCCACCACACTGCGCCTTTTTTGATGCTGAAAGAAAATTCCCTATCCGTCAGCAACTGAGCGGCGATTTCGCCCAGATAAGGTTGATGACCGACCAGCAGCACGCTCCCCTCGCCTTCCGGCCAGCCCGCCGCCCGCAATACGGACTGCGCATCGCTGCCTGGGCCTACGGCGGGATCGGTATCGAAATGTTTGGTGAGCGCCTGCACCGTTTGCTGCGTGCGCATGGAGGGACTGACCAGGATGCGCGTGTGCTGTGGCAGGCGCGGGCGCAAAAAGGCGGCCATCTTTTCAGCCTGCTTTTCGCCCTTTGCCGTCAGCCGCCGTTTCATGTCTGGCACACCGTCTTCAGCCTCGGCATGCCGCCACAGTATCAGCTGCATATCATGCCTCTCCTTATTATTTTT
>JBGPSQ010000269.1:0-2968 GCA_041490205.1 Gallionellaceae bacterium | reverse complement strand
CGCAAGCGCAACGCGTATTGACTGACCTGGGTCATCAGGCGACCGGAGCAACTGGAAAATGCTTCTGGGGAGGCACTGTTGCGCGCCGTAGCCACGCAGCGCATTTTTGGGGGAGGTGGATTCCGCCCGCTTCCTCGCCGGTGGGCCCAAATCCAAACCTTGGCACGCCCGGAGACTACGGAACGTCTATCGAGGCGTCATTTTCGACGCCCGAGCGCCCAAAATTTTGTGCGATCCCAAGCCGTTTCACAATCATTAGTTGTTACGAGGGAATCCGGTCACGAAATTGTCTGAAAGTAGAGCCTTGGACGGGGTGCGACATTTTGCGCGCTTTGTTGAGATTTGTTCATAAAATTTCCGTTTAAGACTAAGGGGTTAGGTAGTTTAAATGGTCTCGCGGCAAATCCGATCAATTAATTCCGCTAGATAATCTCTCGCTTTTAGGGTTTCATAAAAGCGAATCATTTAACGGGCGGGGGGGCCGCGGGGCGCGCTTGCAATGATGAAAAAGATCAATCTGGACTCGATGTCCGTCGATGAGATGTGGCAACTTCACGAAGAGATCAGCCGGGTCTTATCCATCCGCTTGACGTCGGAGAAGCGCGAGCTTGAGAAACGACTGGACCAACTTCGTCGCGACAAGCAGGTACCTGTCTCTAAATTAGCCAACGGCATAAAAGAAATAGCCCGCGCACCACGGCGAAAATACCCGCGCGTCCATCCAAAATATCAAAATCCCAAGGTACCAACAGAGACGTGGTCCGGCCGTGGAAAAACGCCGCGTTGGCTGGTGGCGGCGCTGAAGACTGGCCACAAGCTCGAGGATTTTGCGATCAAGAACGCCGTCGGGGGCATGGCGGGTAAGCAGAAGAGCAACCCGCAAAACGCCCGCTGATGTCAAACAGGGCAGGGAGGTCGGCCTTGAAGTGGATCGCAGGTGGACTGATTCTGGCGACGTTGGTTGCGGCCGCCGCGGCTGAAACCGGCAAAGTCGGGCAGCGCTACGCCAATGCGTCGTCTGAAGCGTGCCTTGCCAGTTGCTCGAGCACCAACTCGAGCTGCAAGCGTGTATGCCCGGCGGTGCTCGGTGCACCCTGTCAGGCTTCTTGCGATAGCCAGTATCAAAGCTGCACCCAGGGCTGCCAAGCCAAGTGAGATCGGCAAAACTGTCACCGTCAAAATTTTTGTGTTGGCGGCAGCAGTCTGCGGCATCACCGCAATGTTGGGCCGCGGCCAAAACGGCTCACCGCTTTGTTGGTGGGGCTTTTGGCGTCGGTTCTGACGAGCTCACGGTGCTTCGCTCGGCGTAGATTGGGCCCTGCAGCGATCTATTGCGAGGCGCCAGCGCTCCCGCAGCAAGAATAGCCGGGTAGAAGAAGAAGGAGTTCAGCAAAGCGTCGGCACTGGCCATCAACACAATTACGGCCAGGGGCGCCGTTGGATGGATACCCAGCGCGCCGGATCGCCGTCGGATTGCCATTGCAAACGATGCCGGCATCAACAACGAACCAAATGCCAACGCTAATCCGACCAGGCCGAATTGACCAAGAATCAGGAACGCCAGGCTCCAGGGGCGCTCGTTGTTCTTTCGCCACCAATCCCACCGCGCCGTGCCGATTACGGGGTGTGCGTTAATGAGAGCCAGAGCGGTTTGGTCGCGTGCTATTCGCCAGGTAAATGACTCCCGGCCCGACGATCGGACGATCTCAACCATCTGTCGACCGATGGCCGTTTTCTCCGCAAACGCACGCAGCGGCAGCTTGCCAGACAGATAGATCGCTCCCAATGAGACCGTCAGAAGCAGAAACAAAGGCACAACCAGTCGCATCGCCGAGCGGCCGATCGTCACTGATATCGCTAATCCCGCACCCAACAGCAGGATTGCTCCCAAGGATTGGCTCATCAATGCGATCGCCAGGCCGAGTACTGCCACGGCTGCGCGTCGGTATCGCGTGCGCGAATCCGACGGCGTTTGCCAGAGCCAAATCGCGGCCAGTGCGGTCGCCGACACCCAAATTCCGTACTGATTGCCATGTTCAAAAAAGCCGACCGGTCTGAAGCCAACATAGCGCTGGGCGCCGTCGAGCCGGAACGGGTGCGGCTCATAAAACCACCCGTAAACCGTGGGTCCGAAGGCGCCCTCGATGACGGCGATGGGGGCGGTGATGGCCATGCCCGCCACAAGCGAACTTATTAATCGCCGGCCGCCATCGTCACCGAAAAAGTAAATCCTCCCCAGGAGCCAGGGGGCTCCCCAGGCGGCGGCGAGATAGAGCGAAGCGATCCATGGCTGCGGTTCAGGATCCTGCACGAACTGCCATTGTCCCAGGGGCCAAAGGCACCACAACAGCATCGGAAGGTCAGCCCACCCTGGCCGCCAGCGCATGAGTGTTTGCCTGTCGACCAAGGCTGCGCCTGCCAGGGCTACGCAGGGAGGCCACCACATCTTGGTGAACAGCATGTCCGACGGTATGGCGACGCCAGTAATCCAATAGGGAAAAACACCGGCAGAAGGTCCTGCCGGGAAATTACCGACAGGCAAAAGGAGCCACTCGGCAAAGCACGTGATCGCGACCGCGCGTGGTGTTTCAACGAACCAAAACGACGACAATGCTGCGATAGCATAGATGGCAAATACCGCTTCGATCATCTTTACCAGGTTGCTAGGTTCGTTTGAACGTCATCCGAGAGAGACAAGATAGATCATGCTTGGTGGATTTGGCATCAATCTCACGCAGTTGACGGGGCTACTGTGTTTTGCGGCCGCAGTCCTGGCTTGCGCGATCGCCGCGCGACGTTCCGACCGGCGGGACGCCCGGGTATGGTGGGGGCTGGCTTTCACAAATGGTCTTTTCTTACTGGAGGTTTATTTCGGACTCCGTCATCGCATTCACGACCACTTCGTTGAACGGCTGATGGCGGAGGGTGAGTACGGCCAGCGCCGGGGAATGCAAGAATTCATCATTAT
>JBGPSQ010000268.1:0-3013 GCA_041490205.1 Gallionellaceae bacterium | reverse complement strand
GAACTATAGAATACATTCCAGGTGTTCCACGTAGAGACTGGCTGGAGTTGTAGCCCATAGTTTGGATAAGTGCCGTTTTGCCAAGCGTTGTATAGGTCGGTGATGTCCACTGCATACCATTGATTTAGTGTCGCGCTGGGAAGTGTTGTAATCCCCCATTGTACTGCCGGCGGGCAGTCAGCCCACCATAGCCTCTCGCGATCGCAGCCGGTGCCTGAAGTTCTCCAATCCCAAGGCTGAGTGATACGATAAAGGCGCATCTGTGTAGGACTGTCATTGTTAAAAGAATAGCAGTACAGATACAGCACCGCTGACGTGGCGTTTGCGGGTAAGCCCGCAAGGTTGAATTGCAGGAGCGCGCAATATGAATCCCCCCAGCCACCCACCCGCAGATTCGCGTCGGCCAATCCGCCACCGGGGTAGGGTCCCGAACACGTTGCAAAGGAGTAAACACTGGTGGTCCAAATATCTTTCGATTGCGCAGGACCGGGCTGAACAACGTACTGTCCACCCAGCGCAAGCCGACTCAATAAGCAAACGGCCAACACCGCTGCTTGAGGGATGCGTACAAGCAACCGTTCCCGAGTTTGTTTCAGTAGTCTACTATTCATAATTGCCTCCGTCTGATGCGCGAACCCATCAACGCTCTCCAAGCAAAATGGGGCGCACTTACTTACGCCCCATCACGGGCACTCGCATGCCCTCCACGGAACGCTTTCGGCACGCCACCGCGTGGGGGGTGCTTCCAGCAGTGTCCGTGGATCAAAATTGCCCGTTTTGGTATGGACAGCAGCCGAAGCCGCGCGAATTGGTTTTTGGTTTAGTGGTTCAGTTTGTTTTCGGTCTCTGCGTTTTCATGGCCGCAAAACTGCGCTGGGAACCACCCGGCTCCTTGCGCGTTTTTTGTCTCTTCGCGGCCATAAAATCATTGTTTCTTCGGGTCATACGGTGGCGGTGTTTCCGCCAGCTTGGCCTCCGCTCCCGCGGCCGTTTCGGGAAATGAGGCGACTCGCAAGTTCAGTTGCCGGGCAACCTCGGCCGCCTGCTCATGGATGTAGCGCAAAGCCTCGCGCGTGGAGAGATGTTTGGTCTCCTGATAGATGGCGTCCTTCCATTCCCAGACCTGCCGCAGCGCCGTGGGCACGTATTCGTCTCTTTTTTCAATCTTGGTTTTCATCTTCGACCTCCAGTGGCGACAGCAGCCGCAACAACTCCGGATACCCCGCCGCCCGGTTGGTTTCCGCGATCAGCTTCTCGCGCCTGACGTTGGCAAGGTGTTTGAAGTTCCATGACAACAGTATATCCATCCCGAAGACGGTTGCATAGGCCACATGAAAAGCATCATCGCGTTTGCTCGCGGGGATGACGCGGCGCGTCAGATACAAATCCGCCAGCCCTTCCACTTCCGCCCGCCGGTCTGTTGGCAGGACGGCGATCGGGTATTGCTCCAAGACTTCGAGCAGCTTCCGGCGGTGTTCGGGATTCGGGGCTCGTGAAACCTCCACCAGCAGGACTTCTGAAGCATATAACTCGTATTTCTGTGCGTGTTCGGCGAAGAAATCCTCCGTCACCCGCCGGAAATCAGGCGCATCCTCGGCGAACAGGAAGTTTACAACCGAGGTGTCGAGGTAGATGCGGAATTTCTTCATGGCAGCCGCAGCCGCACGAATTGGTTGTTTGAGTTTACGTCATGGTTTCACAGCATAAAACCGCTTTCCGAACAGTGCGGATTAGAACCTCTTTGCCTGTGCAAGTCAACCCCATTTTGTCGCGTTCGAAATGCCGGGTTGCGTGCAGCCGAGGTTTGGCATCCCGCCTTCAGACCGCCTGCCTGGATGAATGGCTACGCCCATTTTGGCGTCAGGCGCAGCAGCCGTGCGGCATTGCCGCCCAAGATGGCGGCGCGCGCCTCGGCGTCAATCGGCAGCGCGCGCAGGCTGTCGAGCATGGATTGCAGGCTGCCGATCTGGTGCGGGTAGTCACTGCCGGCCAGCAGGTGATCCGCGCCCGCGAAGCGAATGGCCAGTTCCAGCGCACCCGCGTCGAAGTTCACGGTGTCGAAATAAAACTCTTTCAGATACTCGCTCGGCGGCCGGTCAAGATTCTTGCGACATTCCGCAAAGGCGTGGAAACCGCGATCAAACCGCTCGGCAACATAGGGAACAGCCCCGCCCAGATGGCTGAGCATCCACTTGATGCGCGGATAACGAACCGGAATCCCCGAGAAGACGATGCCCGCGGCCGCCAGCGTCGTGTCCATCAGAAATCCGACCAGCGGCATCAGCCAGTAGCGCGTCATCGCCTCGACGCCCACGGGGCTGGTCGGATGAATGTGCAGCACGGCGCCGAGCGCATCCGCGGCTTCATAGAGCGGTTGGTACCGGTCGTCCCAGAGCGCGACGCCGTTGACGTTGCTGAAGAGCATCGCGCCCTTCAGCCCCAATTCGGTGCAGGCGCGTTCGAGTTCCTTCACCGAAGCCGCCGGGTCGTTGAGCGGCAGCGTCGCCAGGGCCGTGCACCGGCCATTGCTGCGCGCGACTTCCGCGGCGAAGGCGTCGTTCACGATGCGCGCCAGTTCCACCGCCCGTTGCGGCGTCTCGACGTGCGTTCCCGGCGTCGTGAGCGTCAGCACCTGGCAATCAACACCGTGTTCGCCATAGACCTTGAGCCGATGCTCGATGTCGCGGTGCCCGAGCACGGCGATGTTGTAGTCGCCCGGATAGTGCAGGCGCGGATTGCCCGCTTGGTCCATCGTGACGCGCACGTTGCTCGGCCCTTGGCGGAGCGCGTCGAGGTAGGCAGGCGGATAGTAGTGAGTATGGACGTCAATGATCATAGTTGCGTTGACCTTTCGGATGATGGCGCGCGGCCAGGTCGTTTGGCCCATAGAAAATAAACGGGCAGGCCCAGCAACACCAGCGCAAGTCCGGACAAGTCCTTCTTGGACGCCGCGGCCAACTGCGTCGCCACCATCGCCAGCGTGGCAACGATGAAGATCGCCGGCACGACGGGG
>JBGPSQ010000267.1:0-3055 GCA_041490205.1 Gallionellaceae bacterium | reverse complement strand
TCGACAATACTGTGGTGATCGCCGCGGTCAGGGTGGTCTTGCCGTGGTCTACGTGACCAATGGTGCCCACGTTGACGTGCGGCTTGGTGCGTTCAAATTTGCTCTTTGCCATGATTATTCCTTATCGATGATCAATGCCAAACGTTAAATATTCAAAATTCTTGGTGCCCATGGCGAGAATCGGACTCGCGACCTCTCCCTTACCAAGGGAGTGCTCTACCACTGAGCCACATGGGCGTCGGCCGGTGTTTTCGCGGGCAATCGCTGCGTTGCACGACCTCGCCGCACACTACATCAACTGTCTTCGGTCGCGCACCTTGCGCTCATCCTGCGAAAACACCGGCACAAACAACTCTGGAGCGGGTGAAGGGAATCGAACCCTCGTCGTAAGCTTGGAAGGCTTCTGCTCTACCATTGAGCTACACCCGCGCACTTGCCGCCACGGCAGCCAATTGCCACAACACCAGCCCAGCTAAAAACTCAAATTTCTGGTGGAGGGGGACGGATTCGAACCATCGTACTCATAAGAGGGCAGATTTACAGTCTGCTGCCTTTAACCACTCGGCCACCCCTCCGATTAAAGAACCCGCGATTATCCAGATAATTGGCCCCCTTGTCAAAGGGTAGCTCCACAGTTTCGTTCCGGGCGCATGAAATGGCCGTGCGGGACCAAAAAAGACGCCGCATCCGGTCATGGAGTGCTGACTGCGAATGCTTGCTGCACGAACCCAATGCGGTCACCTTCCGCAAACACCGGCCAATGCCGTGCAAATGCTTAGTAACGCACCATTTTCGTGCGCCTTTTCCTTTTCAGCACGCTCAAAATGTGGAACAATGAGGACATCTTATGTAATTAGCAGGGGCGAACATGATAGACCGTGATGGCTATCGCCCGAATGTCGGCATCATCCTTACCAATGCCCGGAACCAGGTGTTTTGGGGCAAGCGCATCCGGCAGGATGCGTGGCAATTTCCCCAAGGCGGCATCCAGCATGGAGAAACGCCGGAACAGGCGATGTACCGTGAACTGAATGAGGAAATCGGCTTGCAACCCGATCATGTGCGGATACTGGGACGCACGCGGGATTGGATGCGTTACGACGTTCCGCAGCATTGGGTAAAACGCGAAATGCGCAGCAACTACCGGGGCCAGAAGCAGATATGGTATTTGCTGCGGCTGACCGGGCGCGATTGCGACGTGTGTCTGCGCGCCAGCGACCACCCCGAATTCGATGCGTGGCGCTGGAACAACTACTGGGTGGATATGGATGGCGTGGTCGAATTCAAGCGCGAGGTATATTGCATGGCACTGAACGAACTGGCTCGCTACCTGCCCCAAGTCCGGCATGCGCCACGCGACGAGGCTTATTCCAAGATTCAAATGGCGGGCGGCTGAATCAATGGCGCATCACTTGAGGCTATGTTTTCTTGCCGCGCTTGCCGTGGTACTGGCATCCGGGTGTTCCAGCACGGCGGCGGTTTCCGGTGGCAACGGCACCATCAAAATCAAGGAGGATGCCAAGCCGGGTGGTGAACCAACCGCGACATACGCCGCGACCATACGGCTGCTGCCCTATGCGGATGGTCGCAACATGGACAATCCGCGCAAAATCGGCGTGGGCGGGGAAAATATATATGGACTGCACAGCCCAGAAGGCAATGACATCCTGCTGGACAGGGATGTAGCCGCCGTGGTCACCAGCGTGATGAAGCAGCGCCTGCAAAATGCCGGATACCGGGTAATCGAGAGCGGTAACGCACATTTTGAAATGACAGGCACGGTGAAAGAATTGACATACAACGTCAAGGCGCGCGACGAGGTTGCCATTTCCATAACGACTGAATTGAAAGACACTGCCACCGGCAATGTCCTGTGGTCCGGGGTGGTAGTCGAGAAAAAAGAACGATTTGCCGGGGTGTCGGGCAATGATATCGCCGACGTTGCAGCTTTCCTGAAAAAAGAACTGGGCATTGTCGCCCAGAAAACCAGTGACGCAATCAGTGCCATCCTGATGGCGCAGCGCCCGGAATTGTTTAACCTCTCTCCGGGCACCAAGCCCATTGCAGGCGTGACAGTGTTGAGCGCCCCCGGGGTGACCGCGCCTGGAGCAACTCCCCCTAACGCGGCATCAGCCATTCCGCCCACCCCTGCGTCCAGCGCCGCCCAGGGAATATTGAAAATCAGCACCAAGCCCGCTCGCGCCAAGATATACATAGGGGGCGTGTACTATGGCTTGTCCCCGCTTCGGCTTGAAATGGATCCAGGCATACTCGAAGTAACCGCCAGCATGGATCGCCACATGAATGCGACCGAGAAAGTGTCGGTGCGCAAGGGGGAAACGACCGAAGTAGAACTGACGCTTAAAAAATAGTACCAGCCGCGCTTCAAGAAGAAATGCCCGCAATTGCGGGCATTTTCATTTCATGGAAATGAAATAGCGCTTCTTCAGTGCTTGCCGGTGCTGCCGAAGCCGCCGCTGCCCCGATCGCTTGCCGCGAACTCTTCCACGATATTGAGTTGCATCTGCATCACCGGCACGATGACCATCTGCGCCATGCGCTCAAGCGGCATTAAGGTGAATGGCTGATGGCCGCGATTCCAGATCGAGACGAAAATCTGCCCCTGGTAATCCGAATCGATCAAACCGACCAGGTTGCCCAGCACAATACCGTGCTTGTGCCCCAAGCCCGAGCGCGGCAGGATCATGGCGGCGCAATGCGGATCGTTCAGATGGATGGCAATACCGCTGGGCACAAGTTCGGCCTGCCCCGGCTGAATGATGATTTCCTGGTCTATACAGGCACGCAGGTCTATGCCCGCCGAGCCGGGCGTGGCGTAAGCGGGCGGATTCGTGTGCAGTCGCGGGTCGAGGATTTTGACATCCACCGTCTTCTTCATTTCTTCACTCCTTGTTTGTAAAGCGCCAGCGCATGCTGCATCAACTGCCGCGCCAGCGTCAGCTTGTCCGAACGCGCCAGAACATGCTCGCCCGCATCGTCGAACAGAACCAGCTCGTTCTCGTCGCTGCCGATGGCATGCTGCACCAGATTGGCG
>JBGPSQ010000266.1:0-3067 GCA_041490205.1 Gallionellaceae bacterium | reverse complement strand
TTCAGGCGCTCGAAGGCTTCGTGCAGCGCACCGAGGCCGGCGGGGCGCATTTGCTCCAGGATGAGCTGAAAATCGCCGCGCGCCTCGTAGAGTGTGGGGAGAGCGAGCACTTCCACCAGCATTCCGTTCCTGGGTTGCCAGTCGATATGCTGGCTTTTGTGCCGGAACATGGCACAGCGCACCTGCGCCTGTTCATCCTTGAGCGAAAAATACCAGTGGCCGGAAGCCGCACTCACGAAATTGGAAATTTCTCCGCGCACCCACATCAATGGGAGCCCGTTTTCGATCAATTGCTTGGCAGCAAAGTTGAGTTCGCGGACGCTGAAGACGCGATTTTTATCGTTCGAAATTAGTGCGGAAGACATATTGACATTTGATTTTAATTAACAACCCCAGTATCCACGGCGCTTGGCGGGCGCCTTCCGTTACAGGCGCATTACAACTTACGGCATCTCATTGTTTTTATTGTATTTATTTAGTGTATAAAAATCGGGCTGCAAGACAAATTTGTTTATAAAATGCGGGGTTATGTATCTTTCCCTGAGTTTGTTCACAAAGTTATGCACAGTTTTTGTGGACAATTTTTTGTCCTGTTTTTATGCCGGTGATGAGGCCCGGGATAAATTTATTTGCGCGGTTCTCAGTATCCTCATGTATTTATACATACACTGCAAAATTCGCGCGTTGCGCCTCCGCTTTGCGCGATCAATGACATATATAAGCGGCAAAAATATCCTGCGTGACAGCCTTGCCCAAATCGGCACGACAAGTTACAGTTGCGGCTGCCGAATTTAAGCATAATCTGGAGGAGTTGCGTGATTGCATTTGTCGAAGCAGCAGGCTGGCCCATTTATTTTTTGCTCCTTGCCTCCATCGTAGCCGTCTGGCTGATCTCTGAAAGATTGTGGTTCCTGCGCAGCACGAATGTCTCGCCCGCCGGATTGCTCGACAAAACCATTCAAGAATTCAAGCAAGGCGGCGCCAGCGCCGCCCTGATCGCCGGCCTGCAAGCCAATTCCCCGCTGGGCCGGGTATTCTCCGCCGGATTGAAGAATGCAGGCAGCTCCCCCGATGTAATGAATGAAGCCATCGAAGAAGCGGGCCGCACGGTGGCGCATGAGCTGGAACGCTTCCTCACCACCATCGGCACCATCGCCACGGTCAGCCCCTTGCTGGGCCTGTTCGGCACGGTGGTCGGCATGATAGAAATCTTCGGCGCGCAAACCGCCAGCGGCAACACCCCCGCCGTGCTGGCGCACGGCATCTCGGTGGCGCTGTTCAATACCGCCTACGGCCTGATCGTGGCCGTGCCCAGCCTGATCGCCTACCGCCATTTCCGCGCCAAGGTGGATAGCCTGGTCTTCGAGATGGAGCAGCAGGCCATCAAGCTGGTGGAAATGGTGCACGGCGCGCGGAGGTAAGCATGAATTTCCAGCGCGGGCGCACCCGCGAAGAGCCGGAGATCAACCTGATCCCGATGATAGACGTGCTGCTGGTGATCCTCATTTTCCTGATGGTCACCACCACCTACTCGCAGTTTTCCGGATTGCAGATCAACCTGCCTGAGGCATCGGGCGAAACAGCCAGCGAAAAAAGCTCGCTGGTGAATGTCTCCATAGACGCCACCGAGCATTACGCCATCAACTCCCAGACGTTGCAGTTTACCGGCGTGGATAATCTGGCTGCCGACCTGCGTAAGGCAGCGGGCGACGCCAAGGATCCGGTGATCGTCATCAATGCCGATGCCCGCACGCCGCACCAGGCGGTGGTGAATGTCATGGAAGCCGCGCGCGCCGCCGGACTGAACAACATCACGTTCAAGACCGAAGCACCGCCCCCCAAGAAGTAAGCGAACATAAATGGCGCGGATCGAGCGACACTGGTACAGCCTCACCCCGCTCCATCTCGTCCTGCTCCCGCTTTCCCTGCTGTTCGGGCTGATAGCCGCCATCCGCCGCGCGCTCTACCGCGTGGGCATTTTCAAATCGGAAAAACTTACCGTCCCGGTGGTCGTGGTGGGCAACATCACCGTGGGCGGCAGCGGCAAGACGCCGCTGGCACTGTGGCTGGCGCAGCAATTGCTGGATGCAGGCTGGCATCCCGGCATCATCAGCCGCGGCTACCGGGGGAGCGCCGATTCCGGGCAAACTTCCTCGCCGCAGGAAGTATCTTCCGACTCCTCCCCCACTGAGACCGGCGACGAGCCGCTGCTGATGGCCCAGCGCAGGCTGTGTCCGGTGTGGATAGGGCGCGACCGCCCCGCCGCCGCGCGTGCGCTGCTCAACGCCCACCCCGAATGCGATGTAATCATCAGCGACGACGGCATGCAGCACTACCGCCTGCGGCGCGACGCGGAAATCGCCGTGGTGGACGGCCATCGCCGCATCGGCAACGGGTTCCTGCTCCCGGCGGGGCCGCTGCGCGAGCCGGTTTCGCGCCTTTCCACCGTGGATGCGGTGGTGGTCAACGGGGGGGCCACCGGAAAAGGGCGGTTCGGCATGCAGTTGCACGGCGAGATGTTCCACAACCTGCTGAACCCGGAAGCCACCAAGCACGCCAGCGATTTCAACGGCATGCGCCTGTACGCCCTGGCCGGAATCGGCCATCCCGAGCGCTTTTTCAAGTACCTGGAAGGCATGGGACTCGCCATCACGCGCCACCCCCTGCCCGACCACCATCGCTACACACCAAACGACCTTGCCATCAGTGGGGCCGATGCCATACTCATGACGGAAAAAGATGCGGTAAAATGCTCCTCATTCGCCGATGAAAAATGCTGGGTGCTGCGCGTGGACGCGCAGGTGGACCCGGCGCTCGCGCAACTCATCATAAGAAAGATCGCCCCTCATGGACGCCAAGCTGCTTGAAATCCTGGTCTGCCCCCTGTGCAAATCGCCGCTGCACTACAAAAAGGCCGAGCAGGAACTGATCTGCCGGGCCGACCACCTTGCCTACCCCATCAAGGACGGCATCCCGGTGATGCTGGCCGACGAGGCGCGCAAGATGACGCCGGAAGAAGTGGAAAAACTGCCCAAGTAGGACTTAGCCACGGATTAACACGGATAGA
>JBGPSQ010000265.1:0-3108 GCA_041490205.1 Gallionellaceae bacterium | reverse complement strand
CGCGGCCAAAGGACATGCAAATCCCGTTCGACCGGGATAACTTGCTGATTAACGGCACCCTTGGCGGGACAATGTCGGGACTCGTCTCCGGCAAGCCTGCCACCGCGCGGCGCGCGCCCGCGCACGAACAACAGGACGCCCCAGCCCCGTCGGCCAGCAAACCCAATGATGCCGATGCGGCCAGCGCTCAAGGAAAAGCGCCCGCACCCGATTCGGAAACACCCGCCCCACGCACACCCGCACCGGCAGAAAGCACAGCCCCGGAACAGACCGCGCCGCAAAACTCAAATGCCGCGCCTGAATCGCAGGGTACAGGAAAGGATAGTGCCGCGCCGGAAGCCGCACAACCCCCCGGCGCAAAAGAAGGCGAACCCACAAACCCAACCCCCGAGCCCGCCCACGGCCCCGAAGCCGCCGCGCTGATCGAACAATCGCGCGCCAGCCTGACCCGCGCCATCCAGGCATTCAGCGCCGCGCGTCACGCCCAAAAACTCGCCGACATCGTCGAGTCCGGCAAGCAGGTTTCCCCACTGGGCGAATCCAGCCCCGAGAAGTTGCACAACATCGTGCAGGATATGGGGAATGAAACCGGCAACCGTGCATTGTCCATCAGCGCCGGTGATTTCATGCAAGCCATGGAGCAAGGCGGTATCACGCCGCAAGAATTCCAGGCCCATGCGCCCGACCTATTCGCGAAACTGCAAAACCTCGCTCCCGGCGAGAGCCTGCCAATCCCCCACACCGATCTCGCCCGGAACCCCAAATTGCTGGAACCGCTGCTGCCATTTGCCCGCAAGGGGGAAGGTGCGCCCAATGCAGTGGAAGCCATGGCTCAGGCCAATGAGCATTTCGATGGCCTGGTGCAAAAATTAAGGACGGCTGCGAATGAAGGGGGCGTGGGAGAGGCGGAGCAGGCGGGTACGAACGAAGCCGAGCTACAGGACGAGCAGCCCACTGAAAATCAAAAAGATGCCGCCCCCGAGCGCAGTGGCCATCCGCTTTTCAACGACGAAGAGTGGGCGAAATACCAAAGCGAACTGCAAAAGATGTCACCCGAAGACCGGGACATTGCAGTACGCTTTGCCGACAAGCTGCGCGATCTTAATGCCGCCGCCGCAGAATATGCCAGTCTCAAAGACTCGCAAGGCGGCAAACTGCTCGACACCGATCTCGCCCGCGAACTGTGCCCGAATTACATCAGGGATCGCTCCAAGTCGCAGGTCATACAGACGCTTTCCAGCGCATTCATCAGGAAGATGTTTGCCGAGAAACTTGATGCAATCAAAAGACCAAAAGTCCTGTTCTCCGCAGGCGGGCCGGGATCGGGCAAGTCCACGGTGATCGGCGAACATTCCGGAATGGCAAAGGCAGCAGCGAATGCGGACATCATCTACGACACCACCATGAGTAATTATGAAAGCGCCAGGGCCATGGTTGAACAGGCGCTCGATGCTGGAGGCACCGTACAGGTCGCGCTCATCATCCGCGAGCCGCTGGATGCCCTGCAGCAGGGTGCGATACGCCGCGCAGTGGATCAGGAGTTGGAGCACGGCTCCGGGCGCACAGTGCCGCTGGATTACTTCCTGAGCGCCCACGACAGCGCGATCAGGAATGTGTTTCGCCTGACCGAGGAATACAAGGATCATCCCGATGTGAAATTCAGGTTTATGGACAACACCGATGGCAAGGAGAATATCAACGAAGTATCATTGGAACAAGCACAGCAAATCGAGTTCAAAGATGTAGAGGCTAGGGCAAGAGCCCTACTGGAAAAGGAGTATAAGGATGGAAGAATCAGCGAAAAAATCTACCAGGGTTTCAAATTTGGAAAAGATGACGCCGGAGGAACGCGCCGACCATGAGGCATTTCTGAGTGATGAGTTTGGCCAACTGCTTGTGGATAACCTTAAGCGGGGCATTGAGGAAAATGATGAGAAACGAAAGCGATTGATGGAAGCCAAGGAGAAAAATCAAAAAGATTCACAGCAAAAAGATTGACCCGCAGGTTTCCAGGTGCGCCAAGAAACGGGGCTGAAATTTCCTGCGGATCAGGGACGGGGCCGCACTGGAAAAGGAATTTCAAGATGGGATAATTTGCGGATAAATCAATGGGGTCGGACTGACCCCAGATATTCACCACCTTGAGGATCGTTCATCTAACCATAGCCATCGGCACGAAGAATAGTGAGGCTTGAATAATGCAAGTGGGATATATCATCGCTAGTAATGAAGTAATGCTTTTACATAAACCTATCGGATTTTTTTACCGTGAAGAGCCGGGCAACGAGCAAGACAGTGGTTGGAGATTTTTTTCAGGGGATGAAACCGAGGTCTACATGGAAGAACCAAAGAATTTTGCCATGTACAACGCCACGACAATAATTGCAATAGACCCAAGCATTGTCGAGTACCTTGAACATGAGTATCCGGTAGCTTTTGAAAGGGACGAAGCTTCAGGTAAATTTATTGAGGTTGGATTTAGCTTTAAATGATTAAGTTATAGAAAAAAGGATTTGAAAAATGCGGTAGAAAATTAGGCTGGTGTACATGGGAAAATGAACCCAGGCGGAGAAGGGGGCGAATGAAACTGAGCCGCAAGGCGCAGGCAAAAACCAAACAGAATCCACAGACCCGGTTCTTGCCGAAAATGCACACACAGCCGAGCAGCTATACAACAAGCTCGTCAATCTAAACGATCTGGCGAAAAATAGCCCGCTGCGCCAAAGCGACCCGGCAGAATACTCCCGCCAGGTGCAGGATATGTTGGGGCCGGATTCCGGCCAGGATTTCCATGTGAATGCCCGCGCGCTGCTGGGCGCGCTCAGAAAATACTGCCACTCACAGAAATCGAAAGACTTCAGCCTGCTGCAAGACTTGCCCACGCTCGCGCCCGACCTTGCCCGCGACCTACCCCATGCCATTGAGACCAACGGCGATGTGCTGGTTCCTTTCGACACCTTCGCTGGGCACTTCGCAGGCAGGATGGATAACCTGCTGCAATTCGCAAAACCCGCACCGGGCATGCCCAGCCATGCCGAAGTGCAAGCGCTACTCAAGGGCGAACCCAACCCCGCCGAGAACCACGGCAATACCGGCGCAGAAAGCTGG
>JBGPSQ010000264.1:0-3136 GCA_041490205.1 Gallionellaceae bacterium | reverse complement strand
GCTGGGCGACGGCACGGAACGCGCCGTGCTGGTGCAGGAAGTCCTCGACAGCCGCGAAGTGGTGATGAAAAAATTCGGGCGCTACGTACCGATTGTGCTCGGCGTGACTGGCGCGGTAATTCTGGGCGATGGCGGCGTAGCGCCGGTAATAGACCTGGTCGAGCTGCTGCAAACTCCAGTGCAACGAATGTTGGCCGCGCAAAGAAGCGGTGAACAATCCGAAGCGCTTGCGGCACCGGAGAAAAAACCCTTACGCGCGCTGGTGGTGGATGATTCTCTCTCCGCCCGCCGCGCCGTGGTGCAAGTGCTGAAAGATGCCGACCTTGAAGTCCGCACCGCAAACGATGGCCTGGACGCCGTGGCCATCCTGGAAAAATGGGTTCCCGACATCATCATTTCCGACATGGAAATGCCCCGCATGAACGGCCTGGAACTGGCCTCCAACGTGCGCCATGCCGAGCGCACCAAGCATGTCCCGATTATCATGGTCACTTCGCGTTCCACCGCAAAACACCGCCAGATGAGTGCGGCTGCCGGGGTGAGCGCACATATCGTCAAGCCGTTCAACGACGACGACCTGGTGCAACATGTGCTTAAACTGACCAAAACACAACCATGACCGCCACCCTGCTCGCCCCTCCGGAATCCGATGCCGCCATGGTAGTGCTGAATATTTCCGGCCTGCGCCTGGCCCTGCCGCAGGCCGAAATCCGCGCGCTGGAATCGGCGCCGGACATAGACACGGACGAGACCAAGCCATTCAGCGTCGGATGGGTGCAATTCAAACAAGAACGCTGGCCGGTTTATTGCCTCTCGCAGGATCTTTCCCTGCTCGTCGTCGTTCCCAGGGAACGCCGTTCCTGCATCGTGCTGGATACCGGTGCCGGCTACATCGGCATTCTTTGCGATTCGGTTGGCATCCGCGAGCAAATCACGCCGGTACAGCACCAGGAATTGCCCCCTCCCATGCGCTCGCCGGACAACCCCATCCTGGGCTTGATCGCGCTGAGTGAAGAAGAAATTGCCTGCGCTTCAAACGCAGAGCGGCTGGTGGAGCATGTAACCCGTTTGGTGAATTTGTAATGGACAAAACAAACGAATTCCGCCCCAACGCCTGGCTGCTGGACTTCGGCCAGACATCGCGCGCGGCTGTAGGCATGCGCGTCATGTTGCAGATTACGGACGATCCCAGACTGCACGCCGTGCCTTGCACTCCTCAACACTGCCATAGCGTTTATTTCTGGCAAGGCCGCCTGCTGCCTGTGGTGGACATGGCGGTTATACTGGGCAACGCACCGCAAAAGCCGCATTTGCTTGCTGTGGCCGGCTATCAGGAACATCCGGGCGAAGCCACGCGGTTCGGCGCCTTCCTGCTGTCATCCCCGCCAGTCGCCATCATCGTCGGCAACGACCAGGCATGCGCCCTGCCCGAACCTGCGGATACCTGGAACAAGCTTTCCGTTTCATGTTTCGGCCACCAGGGCGACGCCATTCCCGTCCTGCATTTGGGACGGATATTTTCGAGGCCACTGGAGCTGTAAATATGCCGAACCCGCCCAGCCAATCATGAATTTGGATGCGCTAACCAAACAACCAATCTGTTTATTGAAATGTATTCAATAAGATACGCCAGCCCTTCACAACCGGCGTTTTTTTCGCTAGGATGCTTGTGAAGATAAGTAGTTAAATACCCTGGCCGAAACTTTTCCGGCAACCCATTCACTCCCGAATTCCAATATTCCTGACCAAAAGCGAGAATCAACAATGAGCGAACATATCCGTTATGTCACCGACCAGGCCTTTACAGCCGAAGTGCTGCAATCGCCGCTGCCCGTGCTGGTGGATTACTGGGCGGAATGGTGCGGTCCGTGCCGCATGATCGCCCCCATCCTGAACGAGGTGGCACAGGAATACGCCGGACGCCTCACGGTTGCCAAGCTTAACGTGGACGAAAACCAGCAAATCCCGCAAAAATACGGCGTACGCGGCATTCCCACGCTGATGCTGTTCAAAAACGGCAACATCGAGGCGACCAAGGTGGGCGCGCTTTCGAAATCGCAACTTACCGCTTTTATTGACAGCCACATCTGAACCGTTTAATCTCGCGCCTGTAACTGCCCTGTTTCGTCCCCGCAGCATCCAAATATATAACACCAGCGGTACCCAGGCAGTCCAGGCGCGGCAGTTCCGCACAAACCGTAATACTTCCCCCAAGCATCTTACTTGAATCCAAGCGAGTTCCCCTAACCCCGTCCTATCCCTGATTTAATCCCATGCATTTATCCGACCTCAAAATCAAGCACATCACCGAACTGGTGGACATGGCAACCACCAACCAGATAGACAACGCCAACCGCATGCGCAAGCAAGACCTGATTTTCGCCCTGCTGAAAAACCAGGCGAAAAAAGGCGAGAGCATATTCGGCGAAGGCACACTGGAGATATTGCCCGACGGCTTTGGCTTCCTGCGCTCGCCGGACACCTCATACCTCGCCGGGCCAGACGACATTTACGTCAGCCCCAGCCAGATCCGCCGTTTCAACCTGCACACCGGCGACTCGATCGAGGGTGAGATCCGCACCCCCAAGGAAGGCGAACGTTATGTGGCGCTGGTCAAGGTGGACAAGGTCAACGGGGAGCCGCCGGAAAACGCCAAGAACAAGATCCTGTTCGAGAACCTGACGCCGCTGTTCCCGACTGTGCACATGACGCTGGAGCGCGATATCCGCGCGGAAGAGAACATCACCGGACGCATCATCGACATCGTCGCCCCCATCGGCAAGGGCCAACGCGGCCTGCTGGTGGCTTCGCCCAAGTCCGGCAAGACGGTCATGCTGCAACATATCGCGCACTCGATTTCGGCCAACAACCCGGATGCCACGCTGATCGTGCTGCTGATTGACGAACGTCCCGAAGAAGTCACCGAAATGTCGCGCTCTGTGAAAGGTGAAGTCATTGCCAGTACCTTTGATGAGCCGGCGAATCGTCACGTTCAAGTTGCAGAAATGGTTATAGAAAAAGCCAAACGTTTAGTAGAGCACAAGCATGATGTCGTTATTCTGCTTGATTCAATCACCCGTCTTGCCCGCGCTTACAATACGGTCGTCCCTGCATCTGGTAAGGTTTTAACAGGGGG
>JBGPSQ010000263.1:0-3140 GCA_041490205.1 Gallionellaceae bacterium | reverse complement strand
ACATAAGGAATGGCGATGGCGTGCAGTGCTTGGTGCACCACGGCCTGCATGTCCTGCGGATTGGGCATCGCGCTTAAACGCTCGGTATCGGCTGGGCTATAGCTGCGCACGACCAGTCCCCAGTCCTGCATATAGACCGTAATGATCCTGCCCTGCCAGGGCGCGGGCAGGCGCGGCGCTTGCAGGGGCAATTGCAGCAGGAAGAGCGCGGGAGTGCCGTCTTCCTGTCTCGGCCAAGTCTCATTGCTGAATGCAAGCGGATCGCCGCCGATCTGTGCCCCGGTATCCCCGCCTGTGGCATCGGCGGGGCGGTAATACAACAGGAATTCAGTTTGCCGGGCGTGGCGATCTACGAGGTCGACGATGTCGTGCCGGGTGCCTGAGTCTATCTGCTCGAATTCTGCGCGCATCCTTTTCATGCGCCTGCGCTGCGGATAGCTGATCACAAATATCAGCGCCGCGATGGCGCCAACGAAAGCTGCAATAGCCCCGATGATAACGCCTGCCACGCGCAAGGATTCGACCAGTACTTCCAGAGTAACATTGTTTCCCAGGATATAGATGCATGCAGCCGTCCAGGTCGCGGCTGACAGCCACCACGCAGCGCCCTTGAGCGAAATGGGATTGAGCAAGGCGCGGTAGTTGAGGACATTGCCCATCAATGTATAGGCCAGCAGGCCGGTGCCGGCTATCCACAGGAAGAACAGCGGCCAGAACGAACCGGCATGCGCCTTGCAGCCGCACTGCTCGGGGATGATGAATACGTCGGTCTGTGTTGTCCACTGATAGCCAATCGCGAACACGATGGCCGCGCCGATGCCCGTTGCGATGCGCGTCAGCCTCCCCGCGTCCGCTTTCATCCAGCGCGTCCATACCAGCGCCACCGTACCCAGCCAGCTCAGCGCAACAATCAACACCGATACCAGATCATGCGGCATGTTTCCGGCAAGCAGCAGGCTAAAGATCAAAGAGCACAACAGGATAATCCCGAAAAAGACCGGGCTCATTTTGCGAACTTCAGATGTCATGTTTGATTTATTACCGTGGGATCAGAACATAACATTACCGCGATTTATACAGCAAAGGAAGCGATGGATTGGTTCATCCGCCACCTCCCAAGCGCGGCATCGGGCCAACGCGATTAAAAACCGTACCGCACTTCCGCGAAACCGCCCGCGCGATCCTTCAGCAGCCCGAAAAACGTATTGGCTCCGCCCCGGTACACATAAGCGCCCAGTGTGCCTTTCCAGTGGTCGTCGAATGCGTAGGCCAATCTCGGGCGCAGCATGAAGTCGTGCCGGGTAAAGTTGACCACGCCAGCCACTTCCGCTTCCAGTGTCTCGTTCAGCCATTTGTCGCTGATGCGCAGGCTGGCTCCTTGCTGGATTCTGTCCTGTTGGTTGGAGATGACTGCCTGTTGCAGTACGACGGTGCGGGCCATCGGGTCGGCGATGGCATTGGGGTCGCTGTAGTTCGCGACCTGGCGCACGAAGTATTGCAGGTTGATGTTGAAGTATTCGAAGAAGGTGCGGTCAGCGCCCGCCACGCCATAGAAGAACGGGTTTTTCACGAACGGGTCCATGCCCGTCGCGTCCTCTGTCCAGGTATAGGCGGCCTCGGCGCGCAGGCCGAAGCGGCCCACGGTGGCGGCGGCATCCGCGCCCAGCACGCGGATGCGGTGGTGCTGCAGCGACAAGACCATCCCGCCGGGAATGGGTGCGCCTATGGATATATCCGGGTTCTGGTCGAAGCCGCGAAAATAGGACACCGACCAATCCACGGCACCGCCGGTTTGTTCCAGCTTGAATGCAAACTCGCCGCCCTTTGGCACGGTCTCGGCAAAGGCAATGCCGGGCGTGACGGGCAGCGGTAGTTTGCTGGGGCGGAAATACGGCAACCAGATTCCGGTCAGGGCAACGCCGGAAAAATTATAGGTGGCCTTCGCCGCCATCGCGCCGAAGCGCTGGTCGTCTATGTCCGGGATGTAGAGCGTATTGTCGCGCGGCGTGAGATTATCGGTGGGGTTGAGCTGGTCAGCCCTGCCCCAGACGATGATCTGCTTGCCGATGCGAAAATCGGCATTGCCAGCGCCGAAACTCAGGTAGCCTTCGCGCAGCATGCCCGTCTTCTGGCCCGCGTGGGTTGCATCCGTATCGCGCGCCCAGCCTTCCATCACCAGGGCTGCATCGCCGATGCGCGGCGCGGCCTTGAGCCACACTTCGCCGATGCCGATTTTTTTGTTCCCGGCGGGGTTCTTGGGGATGTCCCAGCCGCTGCCGCGCAAGGAACCGGTCAAGTTCGAGCCGGATATGAGGGATGGCTCCTTGCCATCGCCCTGCCCGGCTTCGACCGGGCTCGCATTCATCTGAGCATCATTCCTGGCTGGATTCTCCTGGGCCAGGGCATTCCCGCCGCAGGCGGCAAAACACGCCGCAAGCAACAGGGCGCGCGCGTTATTCTTTTTCCATGTAGCGTGTTGTGAAGAAGTCATCGCGCACTTTCTGGTTTACCTTGAAGTTCTCGAAACTGATGATGGTCTTGTGCCCGGTTTGCAGGTTTTCCGATTCGAGCTTCATGGCCTGCCACTTGTGGCGTGCGGGATCGACTTCCTTCAATTCCGTCATGTGAAATTTTTTCACCGGCTCGCCAGCCTCGTCCCACATGTCGCCCTTGATGGCGAAGAAGTTGTCCTTGCGTATCCAGGTCACGCGCTTGGAGTAGCCGCTGTTGTCGCGCACTTCGGTGCTCTTCGGTGTGGCCTCGATCACGTAACAGTCCGTGCCGTCTGCTTGCTCTTCTCGCAGGAGCTTGTAGTTCCATTCGGATACCTTGTGCCCGATCACATCGCCGTAGGAAAAATCGGTCCCGACAAAGCTATCTTTCTTGTTGCTGGAAACCAGGCGGCGTACTTTCTTGAGCGCGGGCAGGTAGATCCAGATGTCGTCATCCGCCGATGAGTGTTCGACCAGCAGCGATACGGTTCCTTTCACGTCCGCCGGAGCCATGAAGCGCGTCATGCGCATGTTATCTTCGCCGTTGGCTTGCAGCTTGGAAACGCCAAAGGTCTTGCGCACGCGCTCCTGCCCGTTTTTATTTATCAGGGTAAAGGTCGCGTCGGAGGTCGAGTCCAGCATTTTGTT
>JBGPSQ010000262.1:0-3163 GCA_041490205.1 Gallionellaceae bacterium | reverse complement strand
GTCCTTCCCTGCCCTTGTCCAGGCAATGGTTGTTGGCCATGATGAACAGGTTGATGCCCGCCATCGTTGCCGCATCCACCAGGCTGTCGGGCGCGCCGAAGGCGGGGTAGCCGGAATAATTCTTGCCGGGCAGCGTGGTTTCCAGGTTGGCGATGGCGACATCCGCATCCTTGAACAAGGGCGCGGCGGTGGCGAATACCGGCTTGAAATCGTAGCAGTCGCATTTTTTGTCATAGGCGGCGGCAATCTGCGAATCGTGCGCCATGATGTCGCCCGCCACCGCGAACCTGATCTCCATGCTGGGCGCGGCCTGCACGCCCGAAGCAGCCGCCACCCCGGAAGCTGTCAGCGTCACTGCCACGCCCGACGCCGGCACGCGGGGCACAGCCGGAACAGCCGCTCCTGCGTGCGGGGGGACGGGCGGGGGTTTGACCGCTGAGGTACACGCGGAAACCAGCAGCGCCACCGGCACTAAAAACAGCAGCTTATTCCTGAACATCAATTGGCTCCACGGCTCATCAAAAAAGAGGCATACTTTAAACACTACGCCCGATGAGCGCAATGTTTCCGGCGCTCCATGCAAGGAGCGTTATGCTTGCTGGTTATAGCCGGACCGAATACGGAGGCAGCACCCCATGATCGAAACCGCCACCACCGACGATTTCAATGCCATTGCGGAATTGAATGTCGCGGCATTCGCGGAATTCGCCCCGCATCTTGAAGCCGGTCCATGGCAGGATATGCAAAAGAATCTGCGTAATGTCGCGGAGCGCGCCAGGAAGGCGGTATTTCTCGTTTGCCGGGTAGGCAACGAAATTGCCGGCTCGGTGGGCTACTGCCCGGCGGGCAAGGGCGACGACGCCATCTTCAGCCCCGACATGGCATCGGTACTTTTGCTGGCTGTGCACCCCCGGCACCGGGGCAAAGGGCTGGCCAAGGCGCTGACAGCGGCTTGCATTGCCAGGGCGCGGGACGAAGGGGCCACCTGCATTGCCTTGTTCACCAGCGAGCTCATGCAACCGGCGCATCATATCTATCGCTCGCTCGGGTTCCGGCTGGAATCGGAATTGCCCGCGCGATACGGCATCCGCTATTTCCGGTTTGTGCTGCCGCTGGCTTGAAAGAAGCTGCGCCTGGCGTCGAGGTCAGCCCTTGCGGTTTGTGGCATTCCGCTCCTGCATGACCAAAGGTATCACTTCGTGCATGGAAACGGACGGCACGAATTTGAAGAAGATCATCAACATCAGGCAGAAAAAGCCGAAGCTGCCCGCAACGATGCCCCATTGGTACACACTGGGCCATTGGTCACGGCTCCATACCCAGGGGTAGTAATCGTGGGAGAGCGTGGGCGAGACGATCATCCAGCGCTCCAGCCACATACCGAAGTTGAGCAGCAGCGACACGGCGAACATGACCGGGATGCTGGTTTGCCAGCGTTTTACCGTCAGCGCGAACGGCACCACCGAGCCGCAGAAGATCATGGACCACCAGAACGGCGCATAGGGGCCGGTCGCTTTCTGAATCAGTACGTCCTTGGCCGCCGCGTCGTGGCTGTACCACACCGAAGCGAACTCAATCAGGTTCAGGTAATTCCACACCATGGCGATGGCAAACGTCAGGCGCACCGTCTTGCGCAGGATGGGCAGTGTCAGGTATTCCTGGAAATTGAAAACGTGGCGCAGGATGACGAACAGCGTGATGATCGCCGCGCACCCGGAATACAGCGCTCCCGCCACGAAATAGGGCGGGAACGAGGTGATATGCCAGCCCGGCTGCTGCGACACGGCGAAATCCGTCGCCACGATGGAGTGCACCGATACCGCCAGCGGGATCAGGAAACACGCCACTGTCATGTAGGTGACGCGGAAATTGCGCCACTGGCGGTCGGTGCCGCTCCAGTCCAGCGCCAGCCCTCCGTAGAAACGGGAACGCCAGCCGGTGGTGTGGTCGCGGCAGATGGCGAAGTCGGGAATGCAGCCTATGTACAGGAACAGGATGGAAGAAAGGAAGTAGGTGATGATCGCCATGGCATCCCAGATCAGCGGCGACTGCCAACTGGGCCACAACATGCGCTCGTTCGGGTAGGGCAGGCCGTAATAAAGCTCCCACGGCCTGCCCACGTGCACAAATATGAAGATGAAGGCCGTCAGCAGTGCAAACACCGTCATCGCCTCGGCGAAGCGGTACAGCGGCCTGCGCCATTCGGCATGGATGATGTGCAGGATCGCGGAGAGCAGCGTGCCCGAATGGCTCATCCCGATCCAGAAGATGAAGGTGGCGACGTAAAGTTGCCACACGTGCGGATTGTTGAAATTGCCCACGCCGAGGCCGACGCTGTATTGGTGCACCTCGCAGGCTAATCCAACGAGCATGATGCCAAACATGAATGCGAACACCGCCCAATAAGCGGCAGCGGGTTTACCCAGGCTGGCAAGCACGCTGCGCCTGACCCGTTGCCAAGCCTCTATTCTCCCGGCGCCTTCCTCTTGCGGCAGTTCGTCCATGATAGTCGGAGCCTCCAACGCAATCCCGGAATCCGGCTTGCCTGCATTACATGACATTTCCGCACAGACCGCAATACCTGCTTCCACGCAGTACCCGGGGCGAAAGGACAGACGCCAGTTGTCATGCACCATGCATGTATTCGTTGTGTTATATTAACGAACAGAACGCTCGTTCTCTGACTGACATGGTCTTCTGAAACGATCGCGTGCGATACCAACAGGATAATCACCGTGAAGCATGAAATAGTAAAAGGCCGGGGTGCGACCTTGCAGATAGAGGGACGCTTCGAGAGCGTGGCGCGCGAGCGATTTGACGATGGATGGGGGGACGACGGCTGCAGCGCGGCGGATGAAGACCTGCCGCCGCTCAAGACCACGGTGACGGTGGAAAAGGCGAAGAGCGTCATACAGCGCCAGAAATCGCCGGACATTCCATTCGATTATTCGCTGAATGCCTATCGCGGCTGCGAGCACGGCTGCATCTATTGCTATGCGCGCCCTTCGCACGCCTACCTCAATCTCTCTCCGGGGCTGGATTTCGAAACGAAGCTCTTTGCCAAGCCCGAGGCGGCCAAACTGCTGCGCGCGGAACTGGGCAAGCCCGGGCATCGGTGCTCGCCCCTTGCGCTGGGTTCGAACACCGACCCCTACCAGCCCAT
>JBGPSQ010000261.1:0-3176 GCA_041490205.1 Gallionellaceae bacterium | reverse complement strand
TTCAGTGAAGCGGGGGTATCCGATGAAAACCTTTCGAATTAACTCTGCCTTGATACGCGCGATAGCCTTGCTGGGTGTGCTGTTTGCTTCGAGTGGAGCAGCTTGGGCCGCTACGTCCGGTTGTGCTTATGTCGGTGCGTCTGTACCAGGCGGAACCGGCATGGGAGGTACCGGGGTCGCTGCAGAAGGTTCGGGAATTGGCGGGACGGGTATAACTCCGGAATCTCATGCCGGTAAAGAGCAACTCGCAGGGAATGTCATTTTCAGCCAGGGCGCAGTCGAAGCACAAAGCGAAGGGCGTACACGGCCCCTTTCCAAAGGTGCGCCGGTTTGCGTGGGTGAAACGATCGTGACATCAACGTCTGGAAAAGTGCAGATCAGGATGGCTGACGGCGGACTCATCAGCATGCGTCCGGAAACGAAAATCAGAATAGAAGTTTTTCATTTCAATGGTAAGGAAGACGGCACGGAAAAAAGCGAAATTGCCCTGTTGGAGGGCGGGTTCCGCGCATTGACGGGCATGATCGGCCATACGCACAAGGAGAACTACGGAATACACACGCCTACTGCCAGGATCGGCATACGCGGCACTGACCACGAGCCCATGTACATTCCCAATCCTGCTCCAGGGCAAACCGCAGCGGGTGTGCCCGGCACTTACGACAAGGTTAACAGCGGTGGCGTAGTCATCACCGCCCCGCAGGGCACTGTGGAGGTCAAGCCGAATCAGGTAGGCTTTGTGTCTAATGAGCCGAGCGCGCCACCTGTCATCCTGAAGGAAATGCCGCGCTTCTACCAAGCTGAAGGAGGTGCGGAAGCCGGTTTCAAGGCCACTGAACCGCGCGACGGCAAAGAGTCCTCCAGGGAACCTGCCGAGCATGGCAATAAACCGGAACAAAGCCATGATAGCGAGATTCATGCCCCTGAACCGCGTGACCCCGAGACGAAGACACCTGAAGTGAGGGTGCCGGAGATACAGGCTCCAGAGGTGCATGGTCCGGAAGACTGAATACGGCCTCTGACGGGACAAGATGAAGCATCCACACCACCATTGGCTGTTCTGGCTGTGGCTCTTCGCAGCCGGAATTACTCACGCCCAGGAAAATGTCCCGCCTCCAGCGGTTCCGCAGATGCAGCAGGCGGAGACGCTGATCGAGGGTGGCAAGCCGGAACAAGCCTATAACCTTCTGGAACCGCTCGAATCTCAGCTGGCGGGCAATATCCAGTATGACTACCTGCTGGGCGTAAGCGCCTTGAATTCGGGCAAGGCCAGCCTGGCAGTTTTCGCTTTCGAAAGAGTTCAGGCTACCGGCCCCGGGTATAAGGACATCGACTTGTGGCTTTCAATCGCTTATTACCAGTCGGGCAACCGGGAGCGCGCCAAAACGGGCTTTGCCACAGTCATCGCGCAGAGCAATAATGCTGAAGCGAAGGCCAAGGCGGAACGCTTTCTTTCTGCCATCAGGCAGGAAGAAACTGGCGGGGCTGGTCAACCTTCATTGCTGGGCAAGGTGGAAATCGGGTTCGGACACGACAGCAACATTACCAATAACTCGTTAGCATATTTGGGTGCGCTGCAACTGGCTGGCGTACTGCCTGCGCCTGCCAGCAACCAGGCGGGGATGGAGTCCATCCTGAATCTGGGAGTGGAAGGGCGCATCCCGGTCTACGGCAACTTTGTCTTTGCCTCGGTTGACGACGACAAACGCATTTACCGGGGAAACGGCGTCATGAATTCAGACACCCTGGTGGCCAAGGGCGGAATGGATTTCGCGAGCAATGGCAATACTTACAAGGTCAGTCTCTCGCATCGCCGGTTTAGCCAACAGGGGACTTTCTTTGCGGTAACGGGCAATGTCAACGACTATGCAATGAGCGGGGCGGAGGGCAGGGCACGGTTCCAGTTATCCGCGCAGGATTATCTAGGGTTTGTTGCGCAATATAACCTGTTGCGATTTCTCGCGATCAACACGGAAGACACCAACCAAGTGATGCTGGGTGTGAATTACATGCACCTGTTTCAGGCGGCAGGCAACCCGGTGTTTTATTTTGGCTATGCCAACCTGGGCGACCGGGCTATCCGAACGAAATCATCCTACAACCCGTTGGCCAATGAAGGACTCACCTCGGCCAGCAGGGATACGGATATTCTTACCCTCTATCTACAGTATTCCATCAGCAAGGAGGTGGATATAGTCTCCACGGACTACGTCTATTTCCGGCGCGATAGCGGGGCGTTTGCGCGCGATGCCGTCATTGATTACGGCAAGGACAAGACCAGCTTTCTTTCCCTGGGCATAAATTGGCGGCCTCGGCCCCAGTGGACAGTGCGCTCGCAACTGGCGAAAACATCGAATAACTCCAACATTGCGCTATATGCCTATAGAAAGACCGAGGCAACTGTTATTCTCCGGCGCGAGTTCAACTGAGGGAGGCAGGCTGCCTGCCTGCCGGTGGCAAGACCAGAGACACCAGGATTTCTCATATGAAGCCCGGTCTTCGCATCAATTCATCTGCGATGTGCGCTACGTCTCATGGGTAGGTGCGAATTCATTCGCACGCATGATTTGTCGATGCCCGAATGAATTCGCATCAGCCAGACACAGCTGTAGGGTGGATAAAGGCACAACGTGCCGTATCCACCGTTCAGATTGGTGGATACGCGCTCCGCGCTTTATCCACCCTACGGCCCTTGTCGCGGCCATGCTGTTCGATCAGGCGGTCGAGTTGCCGCATGCCGTCTTGATGGGTGATGCGCTCGTCCGTTTTCATTCGCGCCGTGGTTGCTTGAACCGCATGTTCTGTCGCCTCGAAGCCGTCGCGCAACACATACTTTAGCAGCGAGCGGGGTGTCCGTCCGGCGGCCTGCGCCAGCCTTTCGAGGCGGCGGGTGTCTGCTTGCGACAAGGTAAGTGCGTCCATGAATCCTCCTGTGAAGTCCGGTTAGTGTACCAATTCACCCGTACTGCGCGCAACGCATCATGAGTGGGTGCGAATTCATTCGCACCTACCAATCAACGCGAACGATGCAGTTCGTTCCTCTCTGCATCCGACCGCGCTGATTTAGAACTTATCCGTAAATAATATTAACCTTTAACGGTACCTTGCGGAACGCGATGATTGCGGCGGCCAGGTGATTCAGGCCAATGAAACTGCGTTCCAGCTTTTCATAGCGC
>JBGPSQ010000260.1:0-3180 GCA_041490205.1 Gallionellaceae bacterium | reverse complement strand
TTTCAAATGCCCATATTAGGTTATATTGGGTGCTTACCACAACCGGAAGAATGCATCCGCATGTCCGAAGCGCCAATAACCCTGTCCGCAACCGACCTGACACGCCGTTTCAGCAGGCATGGCGCAGTTGCAGGCGTTTCGCTGCAATTGCGTCGCGGAGAGGTGCTCGGCCTGCTCGGCCATAACGGTGCGGGCAAGAGCACCACGCTGCAAATGCTCTCCGGCGTGCTGTCTCCGCATTCCGGGCGCATCGAAGTCTGCGGTTTCGACCTGGCGCGCCAGCCCGACCAGGCCCGCGCCTGCATTGGTTTCCTGCCCGAAACGCCTCCCCTGTACCGCGACATGCGGGTGCACGATTACCTTGTGTTCGCGGCCAGGCTGCGCCGCATGCCGCAGGGGAAAATCGCCGGTGCGCTGGCGGAAACCATGCGCCGCTGCGGCCTGCAGGACGCCGGCAGGAAAATCATCGGCACCCTGTCGAAGGGCTACCAGCAGCGCGTCGGCATCGCCCAGGCGATCATCCATAATCCGGAAGTCATCATCCTCGACGAGCCCACTGTGGGCCTCGATCCCGCGCAACTCCGCGACATCCGCGCGCTGATCCGCGAGCTGGGCGATGCGCGCAGCGTGATCCTCTCCACCCACCTGCTGGGCGAAGTGGAAAGCATCTGCGACCGCGTGGAAATCATGCATCAGGGCCGCCTGATCTATGGCGACACCAGCGTGCGCATGAAGCAATTCGGCAACGGTCAGATGAAGATGGAAGATATATTCATGGAGATTACCCAAAACCACGCTGCTGAAAATAAGAGCGGGGGGCAAACGCCTTGATTCGCCTGATCGCCCTGAAAGAGCTGCGCAGTCTGTTCCACGCACCCTCCACCTGGTTTATTCTGGGCGGGCTGCAATTGATTCTGTCGCTGTCTTATCTCTGGCGGCTGAATGATTTTCTGCAACTGCAAGCAAAAATGACGCTGTTCGCCAACGCGCCGGGCGCGACCCAGGCAGTGATTCCCTATTTTTTTAGCATCGTCGCGCTGGTCATGATGATGCTCACGCCGGTGTTCACCATGCGCCTGCTTGCCGAAGAGCGCCGCAACCAGACCTTGCCCCTTCTGCTGTCCGCGCCCGTTTCCTGCGCGCACATTGTGCTGGGGAAATTCGCCGGCCTGCTGGTTTTCCTGTGGCTGATCGTGCTGGGCTGCACGGCCATGATGCTGACGCTGGCGCTGGGCACGCCCATGGACTTCGGCCTGCTGTTCGCCAATGCCTGCGGGCTGATGTTGCTGGTCGCCAGCTATGCGGCGCTGGGGTTATATATCTCGTCGCTCACCGTGCAGCCCATCGTCGCAGCCATCGGCGCGCTGGCCGCGCTTTTCGGGCCATGGCTGGTGGAATCCGGCGCGTCCGACGGCTATCGCATTTGGCATGCCATTGCGCCCACCGGGCATTTCCAGGGCTTCAACGGCGGCCTGCTGGATAGCAGCGACATGGCTTATTACCTGCTGTTTTGCGCCTTTTTCCTGCTGCTGGCGATACGCAGGCTAGACAATAACCGTATCTACGGCTGAAACCCGCGCATGAAACCGATCCATAAAAACTTGCTGGCGAGAAATATTGCATATGTGGCACTGCTGCTCGCGGCATGCGTTGCGATTTATGTGCTCGCCGCGCGTTACCCGATCCTGCGCGATTTTACCCAGGGCGCCAGCAACAGCCTGGAGCCTGCCAGCGCGCAAATATTGCAGCAAATGCCGGGGCCGGTGCATGTGACCGTGTTCAGCACCGAACGGGAAGCCAGGCAGGGCGCCGACCAGGAAATCAAGCAAGGTGACATACGCAAAGTTATCCGCAGTTTCGTGGGGATGTACCAGCGCTACAAGCCCGACATCACCCTCGACTTCATAGATCCGGTGCAACACCCGGATGAAGCGCGCAAGGCAGAGATACAGGCCAACGGCGAAATGGTGTTGGAATACCAGGGGCGCCGCGAACACCTTTCCATGCTGAACGAGCCGGTGTTCACCGGCGCATTGCTGAACCTGGCGCACCGCAAGGACCAACTGGTGATGTATGTGGGCGGGCACGGCGAGCGCAAACTGGAAGGCGTCGCCAACTTCGACCTGGGCGAGTTCGGCAAGCGGCTGGGCAAACTCGGCTTCCGCATCGCCAGCCTCAACCTTGCCGTGGCTCCGGACGTGCCGGATAACGTGAGCCTGCTGGTCATCACCCAGCCGCAGGCCGACTGGCTGCCCGGCGAAGTGGACAAGTTGATGCGCTTCGTGGAGCGTGGCGGCAACATCCTGTGGCTGCTGGATGCCGAGCCCATGCACGGACTGGAGCCGCTTGCCGAAAAGCTCGGCTTATCGCTTACGCCCGGCATTGTCATAGACCCGGACGCCGAGCAGATGCGCGCCCCCGCGACCTGGACGCTGGGCACGAATTACCCGCCACATGCCATTACGAGTAATTTCAACCTCCCCACCGCTTTCCCCTTTGCGCGTGCGCTGGGCCGGGAAGAAAACCAGCGCTGGCATTACAGCACCCTGGTGGATGCCGCGCCGCACGGATGGGTAAGCGAAATGCCTCCCAAGGGAAATGCCAGGCCGAAATTCAACAAAAACCGCGATGTGCCGGGGCCCGTGGCCATCGCCCTGGCCATGGAGCGCGAAATGGATGACCACGCGCAGCGCATCGTGGTGGTGGGCAGCGGATCGTTCCTTGCCAACGCCTATGCCGGAAACGGCGGCAACCTGACACTCGGCATCAACATGGTGAATTGGCTGGGTAACCAGGACAGCCTCATCGCCATCCCGCCGCGCGCGGCCAAGGACGACACCGTCACCCTGAGCAAGATGCAATTGGGCGCCATCAGCGCCTCCCTGGTCGTCGTGCTACCCCTTTTGCTTGCGCTGGCGGGCGGCGTGACGTGGTGGCGCAGGCGGAGATAATTCCCCAAAAATAAAAAAGGCAGCCTCGGCTGCCTTTTCGTTTCGCGCTGGCGCTGGAATTACGCGGTCGCGCGCTTCTTGAACTCGTTGGTGCGGGTGTCGATCTCGATCTTGTCGCCGATCTCGATGAAGGCCGCCACCGGCAGTTCATAGCCGGTGTTGATCTTGGCGGGCTTCATCACCTTGCCGGAGGTGTCGCCGCGTACGGCGGGCTCGGTGTAGATCACTT
>JBGPSQ010000259.1:0-3209 GCA_041490205.1 Gallionellaceae bacterium | reverse complement strand
TCGATGATGAACGGCATGGTATGCGTGTTGATGTCCGTCATGGGGGTCTTGATATAACCGGGGCAAATGGTGACCACTTTGATGCCGCTGCCGCGCAACTCGACCCGCAACGATTCCAGGTAGGCAATCGCGGCGGCCTTGGAGGCGGAATAAGCGCCGGAACCCGGCATGCCCCGGAAACCGGCAACGCTGGAAATGCCGACCAGGGTCCCGCGCCCTGCCTCGCGCATCGGAGCCAGAAAGGGCTGAAAAGTCTTCACCATGCCGAGCACATTGGTGTCCATGATGTCCTGGAATACCGATTCATCTGCGGCGTTGTCGGTAAGCGTTCCATGGCTGACGCCAGCATTGGCGATGACGATGTCGGGTGCGCCATGGCGGGAAATTATGTCACGGGCTGCGGCCTGCAGGGCTGCGGCATCGCGCACATCCAGGACGGATGTATGAACGTGCCCTGGGTACAATCCTTTCAATTCTTCCAGCAGGTTGCCGCGGCGGGAAATTGCAGCGACCTTCGCGCCACGCTCAAGGTAATGGCGCGCAAGGGCGTATCCTATGCCGCTGGATGCGCCGGTGATGACCAGTGACTTGGTATGCGTCTTTTGCATCGTTAGTCGAATGACCATGCATGACTGACGGCTTTCATCAGTGCTTGCCGCGCTCCTTGCGCACTTTCTCTATCACCTCGTTCAGAATGCGGATGGTGTCTTCCGATTTCTCCTGGTTGATGACGACATACTTTCCATCTATCACCAGCGTTGGCGTCCCTTCAATTTGGTAAGTGCGCGTCATTTGCTTGCTGCGCTTGACCTCGGACTGCACAGAAAACGAATTGTAGAAATCGAGGAATCTTTGGCGATCCACGCCCTGCTTAGCCACGAAATCGGCGATTTTATCCGTTTCGGTCAGGAATAAACGGTCGACGTTCCAGGCTTCATACAGCTTTTCGTGCAGTTTTTTTCGCTGTCCCATCGCAGTGATCGCGTAATAGGTGTAGGCCATTGGCTCTGCGCTCGGGGCGAATGCGACTGGTACGAAATCGAGCTGCACATCCCTGGGCATGGTCTTTTCCCACTCGCGCATGGATAACTGCAAATGATAACAATGGGGGCAGCCGTAAAAAAAGAACTCCAGCACCTCTATCTTTTTCCCGCTGCTCGTAGGCTGCGACGGGTTGAGCATCGTGTATTCGTCTTCTGCGGTGTCGGCGAATGCCGTGGCCGCGAACAACATCAACAATAAGGCAGAAAATTTCCGAATGTGCTTCATGGTTCCTCCTGTGATTGATTGCGATTGGGCGTGGGATGTCTATTGGCCGTGTACGACCGCGGCATCATTGATCTGGTTCTGCTTCAGGGTGGCGTTTGCCTTGTTCGCCTCGTCGGCGTTACGGTAGGGGCCGAGGCGGACGCGGTAATAAGTCCCCTTTCCGGGCACGTCGGCGGGCTGTACGTTGGCTTCCATACCCAGCAGCGCAAGTTTGGCCTTCAGCTTGCCGGCATCGTCCGCGCTGGCGAAAGAACCGGCCTGCAGGAAATAAGCCGAAGCGGCAGATGTCTTGGCATTGTCTTTTGGCTCTTTGGGAGCCGTCGCAGTGTGGCTGCCCTTGGGCGGCGGGTTTTCCTTGTCAGTCAGTATCCTGTAAAACTCAAAGCGGGGTTTGCCGTCGTTCACTCCGGAGGCAGCCTGGCCGGGCTTTGCGGCAGTTGCCGTAACCGGCGGTTTTTGCGCCGCTGCAGAGGGGGCTGGGTTTGAAGCCGCCTGCGTTTCATGCTGCTCCTTGCTGGTAAAGCTGCTAGGGCGCTTGGAAAGATGCCATGCCACGCCACCGGCAACCGCCAGCCCAATCACCATGCCGATCAGGATGCCGAGTATCAGTGAGCTATTGTTGCCTGGAGCGGATGAATGCCTGCCGCCGTTATTTGCCATGCTTTTGTTCCTTCAATATGTGGTGCAGCCTACATTTTTTCCGGTGCGGAAACGCCGAGCAGCGCCAAACCGTTGCGTATCACCTGTGCCACTGCGGCGATCAGGGAAAGACGCGCCAGCTTGAGCGCCTCGTCATCCACCAGGAAGCGCGAGGCATTATAGTAGCTGTGGAATTCCGCTGCCAACTCCCTCAGATAAAGGGCTACGGTATGCGGCGCCAGATCCTGCGCCGCGGTATCGATCATCTGAGGAAAGTCTATCAGCTGTTGCAGCAAAGCCGTTTCGTATTCGCTATTCAGCAGGTTGAACTTGGCATTCATCAAAGCCTTGTGCTCGCCCCCCCAGTCCGCCAGCACCTTGCTGATCCGGGCATGCGCCATTTGAATGTAATACACTGGGTTGTCGAGGCTCTGCTCCTTTGCCAGGTCGATGTCGAACACCAGTTGGGTATCCGGGGTGCGTGCCGCCAGGAAAAATCGCGTGGCATCGCAGCCCACTTCGTCTATCAGGTCGCGCAGGGTCACATAGCTGCCGGCACGCTTGGAGATTTTCACTTCTTCTCCGTTTTTCAGCACCGTCACCATCTGGTGCAGCAGGTAGTCAGGCCAGCCTTGCGGGATGCCTGCATCCAGTGCCTGCAAACCGGCGCGTACGCGCGTAATAGTGCTATGGTGATCCGCACCCTGCTCGTTGATCACGCGCACGAACCCGCGCCGCCATTTGTCCAGATGATAGGCCACGTCCGGCACGAAATAGGTGTAGCCGCCCTCAGACTTGCGCATGACCCTATCCTTGTCGTCGCCAAAGGAAGTAGTGCGCAGCCAAAGCGCGCCGTCCTGTTCATAGGTATGGCCGCTGGCTATCAGCATGTTGACGGTTTCCTCCACCTTGCCGTCGGTGTACAGGGCGGATTCGAGAGAGAACACGTCAAACTCGACCTCGAACGCGCGCAAATCCAGATCCTGTTCGCGGCGCAGGTAAGCCACCGCAAAATGGCGGATGGACTCGGCATCGTCAGCATCGCCCTTGCCGGTGATATGTTGATCATCGGCTTCGACGGTTTCTTTCGCCATGTACGCCTTGGCGACATCCAGGATGTACTCGCCGCGGTAGCCGTCCTCCGGCCAGGAAGGATCGTCCGGCGTGACCCCCTTGCAGCGCAGTTGCACCGAGCGAGTCAGGTTGTCTATCTGCTGGCCCGCGTCGTTGTAATAAAATTCGCGGGTCACAATCCAGCCCGCCGCATGCAGCAGGCGGCACAGGCAATCGCCCACCGCCGC
>JBGPSQ010000258.1:0-3439 GCA_041490205.1 Gallionellaceae bacterium | reverse complement strand
TGGGTCAAACTGCGAAATACTCAGCGCGAGCAGATGTTTTCCGGTCTACCCCGAGGAACGGACATCGTCAGGTCAGTCCGGTTGGTCCGGTTCGTGCCATTAAGAGACATCGCACCTTTGAAATGAATGAGAGACGCCGCAAAATTGCGCGCCAAAGGTTAAGCGGCGATCTCTCATTTTCCCCTGATAGCCGCGGGTACGACGACCGTTAACCCGCGCGGGAGCGTCGCTGTTTGCACGTCGAACGACCGGCGAGCGGTGGCAGGTGGGGCCACGACCTGCGTGCGCGTGCTAGTGAATGGAAGCTATGTCTGCCGCTAATAAAGAACCGGCGGCATATAAACGAAGCTGTGGAGCGGACTTGCCAGCGCGACCGGTGGCGCTTTCCGATGCGTTTCCAGTAGTTGGCGTTTCAGTAAACCCACCGAGCGCAAACGCCTCCGTGCCATCGCGCACACCTGCGGGCTTCTCGGCGCACATGGCGGATGGTGGTCCTGGCGACGCAGACACCACCAACTCGTGTCCTGAACGGCCCGCAGCCGAAGGCAACTTGCGTGATCATCCCGTCCGGCTGATGAATCGGTGCAACTGTCATTGCCTGCGCTGACGTTGTGACGGCTAAGGCGAAGGCAGCAAGAGCGATCAATCTGATCATTAGTTTTCTCCCATGTTTTGCGAGCTGGTTGTGGAGGTTGGTGACAGCCCCTTCGGGGTAAGTCGGCATATCGTAGGGGTGCTTGAAGCCTCCACTTTGAACGCGACACAGAATGCAGCACAGGTCAAAAAGTTCCAAAAGGCTTTTTGCGAAGCGCTTTTCGGCGTTGAACCTAATCCACAATGCCACGTTTGCCTTGGATCAATCGCTACCGAATCGAGCCTTTCAGGCCATTTCCGGTCCTCTTCGAGGAACGGACATTGCCAGACCGGCTCGGATTGGCAGCTTCGTGCCAAACGCAGACATCCCCAGGCTTTTGGAAGCGCGTAAGGCAGTTCGCTCTGCTTGCAACTCGCTTCGGTGCTGATTGACGCGCGAAACACGATCGCACTACTTGTGGAAACCCGCAGAGACCTCTTTCCGTTGCTCGTGATTTGTTGACCTTGCCTGGCCACCGCCGATCATTGCGTGGCAGACGGGACAGCCCTTCCGGGCATCGGCATCTGCATATCCGAGGGCATAGCCATGCTGCTGCCCTCGGGGAATGTCGGCAGGAATTGGGGTACCGCGATCACCACCACACCATAAACCACGAGAGCAGCCGCCGTCGCGCGAGCCACCACGCGACCCCAGGGCAATGTTTTCTCGACGAATATTACAAGCGTGATACCTGCCATGGCGGCAATATTCATGATCCCGAGCGGGAACAGGATAACAAACAGGAGCCAACAACAGCCGAGGCAATAAGCCCCGTGGAGCAATCCCATGCGCATCGCGCCCCAAGCGCCGTCGCGCCACGATGTCATGATGAAGGTGATGGGCGTGCGGCATTTCGAGAGGCACAAGTCCTTAAGAGGCGTAAGCTGGTAAAGACCTGCCGCGATGAGCAGTGTGCCGCCGATGCGTGCCGCGGTGGCGGGCGATAACGTGGTGCGCGCGGCAACCGTCTCTGCGGCGAGCGCGACGGCATAGGCGGCAACGCCCGACAACCCCCAAACTAAAAGGTACGCTGCCACGAATATCCACGTTGAGACGAACGCCTCGCCGCGCTGGCGCTTGCCCGCCTGCACCGTATGGAAAGCTATGATCATCGGCGCGGCGGTCGGAAACATCATAGCCACCATCATGATCACCCAGGTCGTCAAAAACAGTGGAGCGCGCAGGCCCATGGTGGGCGAATCCATCGCCATATCAATGTCGGCGCGTGCACCTTGCCAGATGAGCGCCGCCCAAGCCGCGGCTGCGAGAGCCAGCAGCAGGCCCAGGATGACGTTGCGTTGAAACGCAATTGGGCCGGTCTGGGTACGGTCCATTTGAGCGTCCCCCGCGGGCAGACTGCCGGTCTGGCAATGGTCAAGTGAACGGCGTGCGCAGTGCTATTAGTTCGACCAGCTGATCGGCGCGTAATGGCCGTTCTTGCCGGAATTGTCCCAACGCATGCCATGATCGGCGAAGGTGCTGCCCTTTGAGCCCACTGCCAGCGCGAGCTTGTCCGGCGCAACCGGATGGCCGATTGTCGTCCAAATCTCACCGCTGCTGTGCATGGTCGGCAGTGGCTCCACCGCCATATGCATGATGCCTGGGATTTCCGCCGAGCGGCTTTTGCCCGTAATGGCGTATTTGATCGCCGTCTTCTTCACGCCGAGATGTTTGCCAACCAAAGGCGCGAAGGCTGACATGGGACCACCCTCGGCACCGCTGAAGATAGCACCGAGTGCCGCGGTCTGTTGTTCATCGGCCCGCTCATCGATATAGGCTGCAAGCGTCCAGTTGCCCTCTCCCATCGCACCCGGCGTATGGCCAATCACGGCAACGTTAAGGCCGTCTAGCGATACGTTGTCGTAGCTACCCTTGTCGATGTGGAACACGAGCGCAACGTCGCACACGCCTTGACTTGGCCGCGCCGTCAGCGGAGCGCCGGGCGAGACAAGACATGGGCACACCACGTTGCAGTTGCAGTTCTCAAAATAATCGCCTGAGAGGTGCCACTTTGCTGCCATCTGCTTCTCCCTTATGGCGGAAAAGACGAATGATTGGATACGCCGCAAATGCTTCCTTACTGGAATCCAATTTCCGGTTGCTCGCGGACTCTTGTCTGCACCTAGGCGAGAATTTAGCACAAATTTCTGAGTGCCGGATAGCCGAATTGAGGCTATGTCACGCGTCTTTTCGAGTGGCTCCCCCGTCCAGGGGACGGTCTCTAGCTCACTCATTCAATGTCCGAGAAGGGGCAAAAGCGCCCGGTTTGGCCGCCAGTCGGTGACGTCCGGTGGACCCAATCAACGGACATCGCTAGACCGGTCCCGCTGGTCCGGTTCGTGCCAGACTTAGACGTCGGAGCGAGCGACCTTTGGGTTCCCCACATTTACTTGGTATCACGCCCTCGCCGATACCAAGTCACCGCTTATCAGGGATTCCTGACTTCGAAGGCCAGCAGGACGTTGCCGGGCAGGCCGCCCCATTGAGCGTAGCCTGAATTCACGTAGAGCATACCGTCGGCGACCACCGGGCCGGGTCCGTCCATGGCGCCCCCGCGGGCCGAACCGCCGTTCACGATGGAATACTCGCGCGCAGTGTCCACTTCCCAAAGCAGCCGTGCGTCGTCGGTGGCATAAGCGCGCAAAAATCCGCTCATCCCGCCCGAAAAGATAACACCGGGAATAGCGGTCACCGCCGCGCCAAGTGCCGGGCTGCAGGGGCTGCGGCTGCCACACGGGACCGGCGGCACCTGCATCGAAATGTTACCGGTGGCAAGGTCGAGCGCGAACAGGCCTCCACCTGCAT
>JBGPSQ010000257.1:0-3458 GCA_041490205.1 Gallionellaceae bacterium | reverse complement strand
CATCCACCACCGAGAAGCTGCCTGGCGCTATGCCTGGCAATTTGCCGCGCACGGTGTCGAGGACTGCCTGCCCCGAAGACGTAGGCCCCATATCTCCCGGCCCCCACATCCATCCCGGAAGCACAAAGACGGCATGCATATCCTCATGCACCGAAAGAAAGGCATGGACTTCGCGGTCAGCAAGTATCTTGCTGCGGTAATAATCGTCGCCGTCATCCAGATGACGCTCACATGATTCGTCAATGAGCGTTCCCGCCGGGCCGTTGAGAACCGCAATCGAACTTGTTTGGACAAAGCGGCGCACGCCAGATTGGTACGCCGCAGCGATGAGCGCGGCCGTGCCGTCCACATTGACCCGCTTGAGTTCGTCCCGGTGGCGGCCTCCCTTGTAATTGTCACGGAAGAAAGCCGCCGTGTGGAAGACGACATCGACGCCAGCGAGTGATTGGGCAAATCCGGCCACGTTGGCCATGTCGCCGAGAATAATGGAAAGCCGCTCATGCGGTGCGAGCTGCTGGCTGGCTTTGTCCTTTGAGCGCGCAAGCGCCCGGACGTACCATCCTTCGGCCAGCAGAGCTGTGACAAGATTGTTGCCCAGCAATCCGGTACTGCCTGTGACAAACGCAACTCGAGCAGCCATACAACCTCCATTAATTTTAGATAGCAAGTGCTATCTGGCAAGAGTCTAGCTGATTGTGATTCAGAATAGCAAGTGCTATTCTGAACCCGTGAAGAAGAAATCGGAACAAGCGCCGCTCTCCCGCACCGAAAGCCAGGCGCAGACACGGGAGCGCTTGGTGCACGCTGCATGGGATCTGGTTGCCCGCCAAGGGCTGACAGGCGCATCTGTGCGAGACATCGCCGAGGCGGCTGGCTACTCTCAGGGGGCGTTCTACTCAAATTTCTCGAGCAAGGAAGACATTCTGCTGGAACTGAAGCGCCGGCACATGGCGGCCGAGGCGGCCGAACTCGAGGTTTTGCTGGAGCAAGCCAGGCGGAATCCGGAACATGCGATGAAGGTGGTGGAGGGGTGGTGCGTCAATTTAAATCAGCACATTGACTGGGGAAAGGTCAGCCTTGAGCTGCAGCTCTATGCCTCCCGCAACAGCGCATTTGCCAAGGAATGCGACGAATTGTACCGCGGCCATCGTCGCAAGCTGGGGGAGGTAATCGCCGGCTTGTTCGCGTTATTCGGCAAGAGCCCTCCGGCTCCCGCCGAGGATATTGCCGAAAGCCTCATGGCGCTGGTACACGGCATGGCCTTGTTCCGTCGCCCCGGTGAGCGCAACCGGGCCGGCGAGATGATATTTCTGCATCTCCAGGCGCTGTTGGCGACTCATCGCGGTTAACGACTTTCTGTCTAGTAATACGGACATAGCAGTCATCCTGGCTGACTACTGAAACAGTCCGCTGGGCGGAAGCAGACGCGAAAGCCTTACGGCAGTAGGATTTCGGCGCTCCAGTGCCCAGTTTTAACCGTTCGGGCGCGCCCCCCAAAACCTTGTTGGAAAATAACGAGGTTTTCATGGTTAGTATTCGGTCCGACGCGAGAGTGCGGGCATCCATAAGAGAACTACACGAAAAACAACGTGATACTGACGCGATTTCAGCCGATAGGTGCGAACCTGTCAAAGTGTTTCTTTAGCGAGAAAAATGGCCAAAATTGGCGGGGTTTGGCCCTCGTGGCCAATCGATGAGGCGGCCTGATGCCCCTCAGCGGACGTTGCCGTCAGCCACAATTATGAGGTAACCTTCACGTACGGGTAGTGGGCGAGGGGCAAAATTACCCAGAAGGCGCATCACAATTGCCCCCCAAGAGTCTTAATGGCGACGATTCGGCCCAACGCTGGAAAGTCATGTTTGCGCTCAGGTGTGCTGCTCTCTGAAAACATTGTATGACTCCCGACGTTCGCAAACTTGATACCCGCTGGTTGTTCATCAGCGTTGACTTCCGCCATGGATCAGAAAGTTATTGAACGCATCCACCTATTGTGGGACCAACTGGCCGATTTCGATGTGGCCGGCGTCGACGCAGCCAATAACCATCTGCTGACTTCGCTGTGCGCCCTGGTTGATGCTCAAAATGCCTGTTGGGTTGGGGCCGTGCGTATGGATGATGCCATGCCGGGCGACCCGGTGCGCGGCTGGCGTCCGCACACCATCCATTTTCTGCACCCCGCGCGAATTCTGCACAGCAAGGCGAAGGAACAACGGAAGCATCTCGAGCAGGGGCATGTAGACGAAACAACCATCCGCAATGTGGCGCTGGCGGGCAGCTTTCGCGTCAACCGCGTAGTCGATCTGGTGCCGGAGTCTTGGTTCGATTCCGATTATTACCATAGCTACTATCGTGGCGTCGGTCACGAGGATGCAATATGGGCGGGGTGCCCGGTCACAGAGGATGCAGAGGTTTACTTCGGCATCACTCGCGATACGGCGCGCCCGCGCTATTCCGTCGAAGAGCGTGAAACGGTGGCGTATGCGTTGCGCGGCCTCAAGTGGTTTCACCGCAAAATCATGCTGGGGTATGGTCTCCTTGCTGCAGAAACGCCGTTGACTCCCGTCGAACGCCACGTACTGCATGAACTGCTTGCCGGGAAATCGGAAAAGGAGATCGCCGCCGCGTTGGGGCAGAGCTATCACACTACGCACGAGCATGTATCCAATATCCTGCGCAAGTTCGGCGTCAACAACCGCGCCAGCTTGATGGCGATCTGGCTCGGCAAGGCCAAGGCCAAGTGAATACCCCCTGTTTAGGGGGTATTCACACCAGGGCGTCTTCGACATAATTCCGCCCCACTACAACAGATGGGGAATCCGCCGTGCTCGTTTCTGCCACAAATACAGGGTCCTGCTCCAACCGGCCCGCGCCATATTCTGCCGGTTTTTCCGGGCGCGTATTTTCCCGGTTCGCCAAAGCGATTGCATTCATTGGATTGACGCTGGGGCTGTCCGCCTGCGGTGGCGGCGGCGGAGGTAGCGGGTCTGCAACAGTAAGCGGTATCAGTAGCTATACTGTTGGCGGCACGCTGTCAGGCTTGGCTGCGGGCAACAGCATCACCGTGGCAAATAATGGCACGGACAACACCATCCTCAGCGCCAATGGCGCATTCACTTTTTCCGCCAAGCTGACGAGTGGCACATCATACAACCTCTCCATCGTCACTCTGCCCGTCGGCCAGCCTTGTACCTACACCTATGGCGCGGGCACGGTGTCGGTCGCGAACGTAACCAACATCAATCTGTTCTGCGGCCCGGCATCGGTAAACGCTTGGACTGCGGCAGGCAGCCTCATCACGGGTCGCTACTCCCACACCGCCACGCTGCTGCCCTCTGGCCTTGTGCTGGTGGCGGGAGGAGGCTTACTCGCCAGCGCCGAACTCTACGACCCGGTCACCAACACCTGGGCGGCGACGGGCAGCCTCACCACGGCTCGCTATACGCATACCGCGACGCTG
>JBGPSQ010000256.1:0-3463 GCA_041490205.1 Gallionellaceae bacterium | reverse complement strand
CTCAAGCGCGACGACAATCCGGTCGCGCTGTTTCTGCCCTGACCAGCAACCATGTTCGATATGTTCCGCGCCCGCCTGATTATCGTTTTGCTGCTGTTTGCGGCACCTGGGGCTTACGCCACCACCCCCGCCGACTCGCTGGCTTTTGTTGGTAAATCGGCCGACTATGTGGAAATCATGAATTCCGATGCGATTGCGCTCGACCTGCGCTATGCCACAACCAACAACTTCACCTCGCAGAATTTATACGGTGTTTACAACCGTGCATTCCTGCACAAACTGGCGGCGGGAAAACTCAACAAAGCCGCAGTCAACCTGCGTGCCGCCCATCCCGGGTACAAGCTGGTGATATTCGATGCCTTGCGCCCGCGCTCGGTGCAATACCTGCTGTGGAAACACGTCAAGGGCACCGACCAGCAGAAGTATGTGGCCAATCCTAAAAGCGGCTCGATCCACAATTTCGGCTTCGCCCTCGATCTTTCCATCATTGACGACACCGGCAAGGAATTGGACATGGGCACGCCATTCGATGCCTTCTTCCCGCTCGCCCAACCCAGGCTTGAAGTAAAATTCCTCGAATCGGGCAAGCTTACCAAACAACAATTGGACAATCGCCTGCTGCTGCGTAAGGTGATGGAGGATGCTGGGTTCATCCAGTTGCCGCTGGAATGGTGGCACTACGATGCGCTGCCCAGAGATGAGGTGATGAGGAGCTATTCCATAGTTGAGTAACAACCCGTCGGATTAATAACGAAGTGGGATCATGAAAAAAGCCGTGAAAAAGACGTTGCAGTTGCTGCTTGATAGTGTGCGACATGCTGGTGCCAGGTCTTGAATCAACTGTTCGCAAAGGATGTCTCGTTTTCGACGATCCAACCAGGAAATGACCTTTACTCGCACGTTGATCGGCATCGACCAGAAGCACGCCGCCTCGACTTCCAGCGAGGCAATGATGCATGAGATGTGATGCGATGTTCTCCGAAGGATGCTTTGGAGCGCGCCGAATGCCGGGTATGGTTCGAAGCGGTCGTTAGGCCAGGTTTGTCGCAGAGTTTATGGGGGTAGCGGCAAACCGTGATGAATCGGGTTTTGGGGGGGGCAGTCTTTCGTTTTGGTCGCGCTGGAACCAAGGCAGCTTATCGACAACAGCCCAGGCCATTGAATTTATTGGTGGCCAAGGGCGGAATCGAACCACCGACACAAGGATTTTCAATCCTCTGCTCTACCGACTGAGCTACTTGGCCATTCTTTACTACTTGCCTTGAATAAGGCTCCAAGGGCTTGTTGCTTGGGCCGCAGGCCTGCGCAAAGGCGCGCATTATAACGGCAAGCCGGGCAGCGGGCAAATGAATAAGCGAAAAGAATTTCTGCGCCCGGGCGCTGTTCCGGTTACTGGGATTCCTCGCTGTCTTTTTTTGCGAACTTGATCCCGAGCTGTTTAAGCTTGCGGTAAAGGTGGGTGCGCTCCAGCCCGACCTTTTCGGCCACGCGAGTGATATTGCCGCCTTCTTCACGCAGGTGGTGGTTGAAATATGCGCTTTCAAAATGTTCGCGCGCTGTGCGCAAAGGCATCTCCAGCCATGAATCGGGGATGGCGGGGGCAGAGCTGTCCTGCGGCTGCGTGGTGGGGGAGTTGTCCGGCGGGGAGATTGGTTGCCGGCCCGGCAATGCCACGCGCTGGATGGCTTTGGCAACTGTATCGAGCAGCTTTTGCAGGGCAATGGGTTTTTCCAGAAAATCCATGGCGCCGATGCGCGTTGCTTCCACGGCTGTTTCTATGGTGCCGTGCCCCGACATCATGATGACCGGCATGGTCAGCAGCCCTAGCGCTGACCATTCCTTGAGCAAGGAGAGGCCGTCTGTTTCGGGCATCCAGATGTCGAGCAGCACCAGGTCGGGGGCTTGCCGGTTGCGGAATTCGCGCGCCTGTTCGGCATTCTCAGCCAGGTGGACGCGGTATCCTTCGTCAAACAGGATTTCCGAGAGCAACTCGCGTATGCCCATTTCATCATCTACAACCAGGATTTCCTTGGCCGCCATATTAAATTTCCTCTGTCAATAAGGGTAGACTAATGCTGACCCGTGTGCCGTTTGGCGCCATATTGCCGATATCTATGGCGCCGCCATGCTCTTCAATAATTTTCTTTACGATTGCCAGCCCCAGACCGGTTCCTTTCAGCTTGGTTGTAACATAAGGGTCGAATGCGCGCGCCAGCATTTCCTTGGGAAATCCCGGGCCATTATCCTGCACCCATAAATGCAATATTCCGTCCCGGTTTGAAGTTCCCAATAGAATTTCCGGGGTGCCTTGTTCATGCAGCGCATCCTGTGCATTTTGCAGCAGGTTGTGTACCACCTGGCGCAAGCGCGTGGCGTCGCCCTTGACGGTGCATTGTGCGGCGTCCAGTTGCAATGCGACAGGTATGTGAGCGGCTTCATAAAGCCCTAGCACTTCATGCAGCAACTGGTGCATATCCACCGCAACCATTTTCGGGGATGGCGCTCGCGCATAATCGGCGAATTCCACCACCATGTTTTTCAGCGCCGTCACCTGGCTGACGATGGTCCTGGTGGAGCGTTGCAACATTTGCGCATCGCTTTCGGCCAGTTTGTCGCTCAGCTTGTGCTGCAGGCGCTCCGCCGAAAGCTGGATGGGGGTGAGCGGGTTCTTGATTTCATGCGCCAGCCGCCGTGCCACTTCACCCCATGCTGCCTGGCGTTCTGCCTGCAACAAATGGGTGATGTCGTCAAATACGATCACGCAACCGCCTTCGGCAGCGGACGACAGCCGGGTGCCGCGCATCAGCAATACCTGCGGGCCGTTTCTGCCCATCCGTTCAAGTTGCCGTTGCCATTCAGCGCTGGTCGATTCCGCAAATGCCTGCCCTATGGTATTGGCAAAAGTGCGCAGCAAGGGATATTGCGCAGCAATTTCAGGCAGCGATTTGCCCATCACTTCCGCCAATGGCTCGCCGAGTATCTGTGCTGCACTCTTGTTTACCGAGCGCAGCTTCAATTGTTCATCGGTCGCCAGCACGCCCGATGACAAATGCCCCAGAACGCTTTCCAGGTAGGTTCTTGCATTTTCTGCTTGCCGCTGTCGCTGTTCGCCCATCTCCTTCGCTTCGGACAATTGTGATGTCATCCGGTTGAACAGGACTGTCAGCAATCCCAATTCGTCGCTGTTCCTGATCGGGCTCAACCGCGAAAAGTCACCCTGCGCCACTGCGCGCGTTCCTTCGGCTAGCGCGGCCAGCGGCGCGCTCATCCGGTTGCTGATGAAGAAGGCAGCCGACACCGCGCTCAGCAAGACGATCAGCAGTGATAGTGTAAGCGTGATGCCATACAGCCGCTTCAGGCCTAGCCTAGACAGCGTTCGTTGCTGATAGTCACGATATACCGATTGTACCGTTTCCTCGTCGTCTGAAATCTGCTTGGGCACAGGTTCAGTGAGTTGCAGGAT
>JBGPSQ010000255.1:0-3509 GCA_041490205.1 Gallionellaceae bacterium | reverse complement strand
CGACCGTTTTCTTTGCCAATTCGGAAAATATTGGGCGGCGGAAATGGCGGTTTATCCCGCGCGTGCGGATAAAACTGACGAAAACTTCTTTTAAAATCCAGATACGCATGCCGTTTTCCCGGTCAAGTTTCCCCGCCATCTGCGCGACGCCTGGCGGCGGCGCATGATAATACGTCAGCGGATAGAAAGCCATGGTAATGAAAGGCATGGACAGCCTTTCCCTCCTGGGGAGCGTCCTTATGTGAAGGGCTCATGGGGGACGGCCTCATTGGGGGCAATACCCGGGTGCAATAGCAGCCGGATGATGGATACACAGGTTACAATTGGCACTAAAGAAAATTCAATCAACCCATTGGCAGGACAAACATGTTGGCAATCATTGGCGGGACCGGCCTGACGAACTTGGCAAATCTGGAAATAACTCACCGGCAGGTGATGCGCACGCCCTACGGCGAACCCTCCGGGGCGCTGACTTTCGGCACGCTACGGCAGCAGGAAGTGGTCTTCCTGGCGCGCCATGGCTACGGCCACACCATTCCTCCGCACCGGGTGAATTACCGCGCCAATATGTCGGCCCTGCGCGAGGCGGGCGTATCGCGCGTTGTTTCCGTGACCTCGGTAGGCGGCATAGGCGATGCCTGCACGCCGGGCACGATAACAGTCCCGGACCAGATCATCGATTACACCTATGGCCGCGACTTCTCTTATTTCGAGGGGCTGGAACATAGCGAGATGCACATAGACTTCACCTATCCCTATACTCCCGCGCTGCGCAGAAAAATCCTGGAAGCCGCGAAGCGCTCGGGCGTGGCCTGCCGCGACGGCGGCGTGTATGGCGCCACTCAAGGCCCGCGCCTGGAAACCGCAGCCGAGATCAACCGCTACGAACGCGACGGGGTCGACATGGTGGGCATGTCCGGCATGCCGGAAGCGGTGCTGGCGCGCGAGCTCGATCTTGAATACGCCACCATCGCGGTGGTGGTGAACGACGCCGCAGGACGACGCACCAGCAAGGACGGCGTGCGCCTGGAAGCCGTGGCCAGGACGATCCCGCCCGCCATGGAAAAGGTGCGCACCCTGCTTGAAAGCCTGGTGGATCTGGATGGGGAGCAGGGCGATGGCAATTGATGTGATACTCGCGAAGCGAGCCACCATCACCCTCGCCCGCTTGCGGGAGAGGGCCGGGGAGAGGGGGGCGGACATGGCGAATTTTGTCAAAAAGGGGGTTGGCTGCCATGTCCGCTAGGGAGATACTGCGCATGGGGGATGCGCGGCTGCTGCGCCAGGCGGAGCCGGTGACCGAATTCGGCACGCCGGAATTGCTGGAATTGCTGGCCGACATGCGCGACACCATGGCGGCGCACGATGGCGTGGGCCTGGCCGCGCCGCAGATCGGGGTGAACTTGCGCGTGGTGATTTTCGGCGTGCAAGCCAATCCGCGCTACCCGGATGCCGAGGAGGTGCCGGAAACCGTGCTGATCAACCCCTTCATCACCCCTTTCGGTGGCGACATGGCGGAAGACTGGGAGGGCTGCCTGAGCGTGCCCGGTTTGCGCGGCATGGTGCCGCGTCACAATGCCATCCGCTACCAGGGCGCGGACGAATACGGCAACGGCATAGACCGCACCGTCACCGGTTTTCATGCGCGCGTGGTGCAGCACGAATGCGACCACCTGGATGGCATCCTCTACCCCATGCGCATCCGCGATTTCAAGCGCTTCGGCTTTAACGACGTGCTGTTCCCGGACCGGAAGATTCCGGCTGAATAAATTCAGGCCAAGAAGAATGAAGCTGATCGATCTATCCCCATTTCGTGCGTACCGCAACCTGGTTTGGGCGGGATCCGCCATTGCGCTGGTCATGCTGACCGGCACGTTCGGCTACCGCATCATCGGGGGGGAGCAGTACACCTGGATGGACTGCTTCTACATGACCTTTATCACCGTGACCACCATAGGTTACAGCGAGATCGTCGACCTCTCGCACCATCCGGGGGGCAGGCTGTTCACCGTATTCATCGCAGCGATGGGCATAGCGTCGATGACCTACATGCTATCCACCGTTACGGCATTGATTTTGGAAAGCGACTTCAACCAGGTTTGGCGGAGGAAGAGAATGATGCAGGCAATTTCTAGAATGAGCGGCCACTACATCGTGTGCGGCGTGGGGCGCGTCGGCAGCAACGTGGCGCAGGAACTGGTGGCGACCGGGCGCGAATGCGTCGTCATGGATTCCGACCTGAAGCACCTCGAAACCTTCCTGGAAAAGCATCCCGCCCAACCCTACATCCATGCCGATGCCACCGACAACGACGTCCTGCTGGCGGCGGGCATCATGCGCGCGCGCGGCATATTCGCCGTCGCGGCGGACGACAGCCAGAACCTGGTGATCAGCCTCAGCGCCAAGCAGCTCAATCCCAAGCTGCGCGTGGTGGCGCGCTGCCACGAGCTGAAAAACGTGGAGAAAACGCGCATGGCCGGGGCGGACGAAATCGTCTCGCCCGATTTTACCGGCGGCCTGCGCATCGTGTCGGCCATGGTGCGCCCGCACGTCGTATCTTTCCTCGACGAAATGCTGAAAACCGAAGACGCCCTGCGCCTGGAAGAATTTCCCATCCCCGCTGAATTCGCGGGCAAGCCGCTGTCGGTGCTGAACCTCGCCAGCAAGCATTACGTAATGCTGGCCGTCCGCCAGGGGCAGCAATGGATATTCAATCCCGACACCAGCCAGGCCTTGCAGGAAGGCGACGTGCTGATGGTGATGACCACGCCGCAAGGGCGTAGCCGGTTGGAGCACTTGATTAAGGGTGTGGCCTGAATCTAATATATACGCAGAGTGCAGCCTGATATTGTTGGCGGCTTCCCGCGTTCCGGTGCATGGGGTAGTATTCCTCCATGGGGCAACGCCCGGGTAATCCGGTGAACGCCTAGCCCACAGAACAGGAGTCCCGATGTCCGCAATGCAACTTCCCGGCAGTTTCAAGGCCCATCTGCGGGCGATCATCCTCTTGCCGGTACTCGCCGCTGCGGCAGTTGCCGTCTGGTTTGCCACCCGCACGCCGCCGGCCGAGGCCGTGCTGGCGACCGTGGAGCGCGGCACGGTAGAAGCGACGGTGAACAATACTCGTGCCGGGACGGTGAAGGCTTGCAGACGCGCCAAGATGGCGCCGCCCGCAGGCGGGCAGATTGCCCAATTGCTGGTGAAAAAAGGGCAGCGCGTGGAAAAAGGCCAGGTGCTGCTGCGCCTGTGGAGCGAGGATTTGCAGGCCGAGGACAGGCTGGCGAAGGAGCAGCTCATCACGGCCCAGGCGCAAATGAAACAGGCTTGCGAGCAGGCCGACCTGGCGGAGAAGGAAGCCGGGCGCGCTCACCAGCTCGTGGAACAGCACTTCATCTCCCCGCAGGGGGTGGACCAGAAAGATTCGGCGGCCAGGGTGGCGCGCGCGGGCTGCGATTCGGCGCGCAGCCAGATAGACCAGGGCCATGCGCGCATCGAGGCGGCGCGCGCGG
>JBGPSQ010000254.1:0-3545 GCA_041490205.1 Gallionellaceae bacterium | reverse complement strand
GGCTGCGGCCTGGCGCCGCTGTACGGCATCATTCGCGATGCGCTGGCAAACGGCCATACCGGCCGCATCAAGCTCTATGTCGGCAACTATAATGCCGCCGGCTTTTACCTGGTCGAGGAACTCAGCAAGCTGGAACGCAACCATCCGAACTTCACTTATATTCCCTGCGTGTCGGAACAAGGCGCGCAAGCGGAGTATGAACAAGGCATGGTGCACGACGTGGCCCTGCGCGACAACCCCAGCCTCTCCGGCTGGCGCGTATTCCTGTGCGGCCATACCGAAATGGTGAAGGCCGCCAAGCGCGAAACATATTTATCGGGCGCGGCGATCAAGGACATCTACGCCGACCCCTTCTAGGACTTATAACCAGTCGTCTTTCCCGCGGCATTGCACCAACGCTGCGGCCTCATTAAAACCCTTGAATTATCCGCCACCGGGCAATAAGCTAACCGCCTGCCCACACCCTGGATAATCCATGGACAAATTCGAACGCATACTCGATCGCGCCGACCGGCTGCTCGAACGGCTGGAGCGCGTGCTGCCCAAACACGCGCCAGGCGCCCAGCCTGACTGGAACGCAGCACACGCCTTCCGCTGGGAACAAGGCAGACTGGTTCCCGTGCCGCATTACCACCACATCCGCTTGGCCGACCTGCTCGGCATCGAACAGCAGAAACAACTCGTCGCCCAGAACACCCGCCAGTTCGTGCAGGGCCGTCCGGCCAACAACGTCCTGCTCACCGGCGCGCGCGGCACCGGCAAATCCTCCCTGGTCAAGGCGCTGCTCAACGAACACGCAAAAGACGGCTTGCGTGTCATCGAAATCGGCAAGCCACACTTGGCCGAGCTGCCGCACATCATCGCCCTCGTCGCGGAAAGGGCGGAGCGATTCATCCTGTATTGCGACGACCTATCTTTCAACGCCGAAGAACCGGGCTACCAGGCCCTCAAGGCTGCGCTCGATGGCTCGCTGGTCGCCCTCTCCGACAACCTGCTGATCTACGCCACCTCCAACCGCCGCCACCTCATGCCGGAATACATGCAGGAAAATCTTGCGACAAAATTTGCCGGGGACGAGGTGCATCCCGCCGAGAGCGTGGAGGAAAAAATATCGCTCTCCGAGCGGTTCGGATTGTGGGTGTCGTTTTATCCATTCTCGCAGGAGGAATATCTGGCGATTGTTTCGCATTGGCTGCGGGAGTTGGGGGTGGATGGCGTGCTGGATGAGACTGCGCGGCGGGAGGCGTTGCAGTGGAGCATCCAGAGGGGATCGAGGAGTGGTCGAGTGGGGTTTCAGTTTGCACGGGACTGGGCCGGGAAGAGGTAATTATTCCATTTGCGGGATGCCGCTCGTGTTGTTCCGTTCGTGGTGGGTCCTTCGGCAAGCTTGTCGAACCATGAACGTGCGTCCTCCCTTTCCCCTGTGGGAGAGGGAGTGAAGGAGAGGGGGGCGGAGATGGGCGCATGGGGCGGCCCCGTGGTTGTAGGGCGGGCTTTGCCCGCCGCGTCGGGCGAAGCCCGACCTACGAAAAAGCAAAGAAGGCGCCCCCGGAGGTTTTCGTTGGAACGTGCGCCTGGCCGTTCATGGTTCGACAAGCTCACCACGAACGGCCTGGAGTTGCAGGGTGGATAAAAGCCGAAGGCTGTATCCACCGTTCAAATTGGTGGATACGCGCTTCGCGCTTTATCCACCCTACATATACAACCTTACACTTGGGGATGCGCCCTCTCCGCGCCATCATGCAGCTTGTTCAAGGCATTCAGATACGCCTTCGCAGAAGCGACAACAATATCCGTATCCGCACCCAACCCATTCACCACGCGCCCACCCTTGGCAAGTCGAACGGTGACTTCGCCCTGCGCATCCGTCCCGGTGGTGATGTTGTTCACGGAGTACAGCAGCAATTCCGTTCCGCTTTTGACGATGTGTTCGATGGCCTTGAAGGTGGCGTCCACCGGGCCGCCGCCCTGGGCGTCAGCGTGGTGTTCGGCTTTGCCGACATTCATCACCACGCGCGCCACTGGCAGTTTGCCGGTTTCGGAATGCGCGCCCATGGCGACCAGGCGGTAGTGGTCGGCTATCTTCGTCACGGCCTCTTCGCTCACCAAAGCCTGGAGATCCTCATCAAAAATCTCGCTCTTGCGGTCGGCCAGGTCTTTGAAGCGGGCGAAGGCGGCATTCAATGCGTCTTCGCTCTTGAGCACGATTCCGAGTTCCTGCAACCGGGTGCGGAAGGCGTTGCGTCCGGAGAGCTTGCCCAGCGTCAATTTGTTGGTGCTCCAGCCCACGTCTTCGGCGCGCATGATCTCGTAGGTTTCGCGGTGCTTGAGCACGCCGTCCTGGTGGATGCCGGATTCGTGCGCGAAGGCATTGGCACCGACGATGGCCTTGTTCGGCTGCACCGGATAGCCGGTGATGCTGGACACCAGCTTGGAGGTGGGCACGATCTGCTGGGTGTTGATGCGCGTGTCGCAGGTGAAGATGTCGCGGCGTGTTTTCACGGCCATGACAATTTCTTCGAGAGAGGCATTGCCCGCGCGCTCGCCCAGGCCGTTGATGGTGCATTCCACCTGGCGCGCGCCGTTCATCACCGCCGCCAGTGAATTGGCGGAGGCCATGCCGAGGTCGTTATGGCAGTGGGTGGACCACACCACCTTGTCAGCGCCCGGCACGCGCTCTATAAGTTGTTTGAAGCGCTCGCCCCACAACACCGGGATGCTATAGCCCACGGTATCCGGCACATTGATGGTCTTAGCGCCAGCGCGGATCACCTCATCGAAGATGCGCACCAGAAAATCCATCTCCGAGCGCACCGCGTCTTCGGCGGAAAACTCCACGTCGTCGGTGTATTCCAAGGCGAGCTTTACCGCCGCCACGGCGCGCTCTACAACTTCATCGGGCGTCATGCGCAGCTTCTTTTCCATGTGGATGGGCGAGGTGGCGATGAAGGTGTGGATGCGCCCGGACTTCGCGGGCTTGATCGCTTCGCCCGCCGCGCGCACGTCGCGCTCGCTGGCGCGCGCCAGCGAGCACACGGTGGAATGCTCTACGGCCTTTGCGATGTCGCGGATGGCCTCGGCGTCGCCGTGGCTGGCGGCGGCAAAGCCCGCCTCGATCACGTCCACGCCGAGTTTTTCCAACTGGCGCGCGATGCGCAATTTCTCATCCTTGGTCATGGAGGCGCCGGGGCTTTGCTCGCCGTCGCGCAAGGTGGTATCGAATATGATTAATTTGTCGGTCATGGTGTCTGACTCCATTGCAATTGCTGAACTTGCGGCCATCACGCGGGATGCCGCCTGCTTTAAAACGATTTTTTGGGGGATATTTAGCGCGCGGGGCGCAGCTTCAGCGCCGCCAGCAGGCTGAAGGTGGAGTGCAATTGCGAGATGTGACGTGAGAAGTGCATGAGCGTGACTATAGCGGGTTTCTATTACCTATGCAACGTGGTGCCTGGTCATCTGTTGCCTGGGCAACGGGGTTTCATCAGTGAGGCGGTAGGAGGGGAGGGGTGTCATTTTTGAGAATAAGCGGTTTTGGGGTATTG
>JBGPSQ010000253.1:0-3585 GCA_041490205.1 Gallionellaceae bacterium | reverse complement strand
TATTCGTCGGGTTACGGCCTTGTGCCTAACCTGACCTACCCGAATCAACAACAAACGCCACCCCGAAGCCGCCGCGCTGATCGAACAATCACGCGCCAGCCTGAGCCGCGCCATCCAGGCATTCAGCGCCGCGCGTCACGCTCAAAAACTCGCCGACATCATCGATGTCCGGCAAGCAGGTTTCCCCATTGGGCGAATCCAGCCCCGAGAAGTTGCACAACATCGTGCAGGATATGGGGAATGAAACCGGCAACCGGGCATTGACCATCAGCGCCGGTGATTTCATTAAAGCCATGGAGCAAGGCGGCATCACGCTGCAAGAATTCCAGGTCCATGCGCCCGAGCTATTCGCGAAACTGCAAACCCTCGCCCCCGGTGAGAGCTTGCCAATCCCCTACACCGACCTCGCACGGAACCCCGAGGTGATGGAACATGTGCTGCCTGATGCCCGCAACACAAACCTCGAGTCCTAGTAAAGTAGCAAGCTCTTCGTCAATGCATCATTACCAGGCTTGCCCCCGGCATTGCGACACCGCTCATATTCTCTTCCCTATTGTCTGATGTGCACTGGCATACGTTTCAGCACATCTTGAAGATGGGCAAATAAAGCGCCCACAAAACAAAACCGGTCAACCATACGTCCACAGCCAGCAAGGCCGCGAAATAGCCGTCCCGGCGCGGCTTGCCGTTCAGGGCATGCCACATGAATGGAAACAGGACGAGGGGCAGCGCCAGCAGGTAATGGTAATCCAGCACCAGCCTGGATTGCAGCGGCAAACCGACCCCGAAACTGGCAAACAGCGTCGTGAATTGGGGAACAAAGAACATGCCCATCGCCGCCAGCCACAACGCGGAAAGGCCGGGGAACACCAGATCACCGGGACTCTGCGGGGCGCGGCTGGAAAAAGCTTTCCAGACCATCCATATCGGCCACCCGAAAAACAACGCCGCCGCGATGAACTTGATGATCAGGAATGTTGGATCAAACCCATCCTCGCCGCCACAGGCGCTAGCCGCCCCCGGCACCAGCAGCCAGGGCGCGCACAGGAAGCGCGGCCAGCGGGCGGGCGCACCCGGTTTTAGCCCCGCCCTCATCCTGATACTGCCTCTCTAAATGTGAAGATGGGCGAATACATCGAGATGACGGCAAACACCAGCAAGGCCAGCTCGCCGACGAGGATGACCGCAAAGTAGCCCTCGCGCCGCGGATTGTTTTTCAGCGCGACCAGCAGGAACAGCAGCAGGATGACCAGCCCCGGCAACGCATAACCGTAGTTCACCAGCAGCACCGTGTACCAAGGCAGATACGCGCCGAAGCTGGAGAATAACAATGCAAATTGGGGAATGACGAACACGCTGAACACCGCCAGCAGCAGCGCAACCGCCAGCGCCCCCACCGAACTGATGTCGAACGGAGGCTGCGTCTTGAAAACCGCACGCCACCCAGCCTGCGCGCCCCAGTCCAGCGCCAGCACGATGGCAATGGGGACTGCGAACACGAGGGCGATGATAACCAGCACCTCCACAACAGCCATTGTATCGCGCAGGTTATCGAAGACCGGGGTGCCATCCGCATTCACCGGCGTGCCATGCGCCCACGCTGCCCCCGGCAACAGGAGCCAGGCCGCGACCGGAACCGGAAATAGCAGCAACCGGGCATTCATACCGCCTCGCCCACCTTGTATACAGGCAAATACAGAAGCGTACCGACCGCCAGCGCTATCACGGTCAATTCCACGCACAGGATAACCGCGAAGTAGCGCTCGCGCCGCACGTTTTTTCTCAGTACATATAACAATGCGAGCAGCAGCAGGAAAACGACAAGCGGCAGCAGATCGCCGTATTTGATGAGCAGCAGGGTCGGTGCAGGCAGATCCGTGCCGAAGCTGGCGAAAAGCGTGGCGAAGGCATGAATGACATAAACAACGAATGCGGCCAGCGACAGCGAAACCGCCATGGCCGCCACCGAAAAGATGCCGAATGGCGGCTGTGTCTTGAATACCGCCCGCCACGCCGCCTGCGCGCCCCGGTTCAGCGCCAGCAAGATGACCAGGGCGATTGTGAGTGCGAGGGTGGCCAATGCGAACGCCGCTGCAAAAGTCATCAAGTCATTCATGTGTAATGTGCGAAAGGCATATCCATGATAATTCATTCTACATGGGAAAGCGTCCGGCGGGTTTGGCTGAAACGCAGCCGCCTCATGCCGGGCTATTCAAACTTCCCTACACTCGCCCTCAGGCTGGAGACCAGCCCTGACAGGTTGACCGGCTTATGCAAGATGGTCCAGGCGCAATCCGTGGTTTCGGTCAGAAAAGCGGGCGATGTGTCGCCGGTTATCAGCACCGCATTGATGGGCTTGCCGCGCCTCTGCCGCATTTTGTTCAGCAGTTGAATGCCGTTGAGCTGGCCGCCCAGCATGTAGTCGGAGATGAAGTAATCCGCGAATTCGATGGTGTGGTGGCGCAAGGCGTCTTCCGCGCTATGGAAGCGCATCACCTCTCCGCCCATTCCTTCCAGCAGGCTGGCCAGGGCCTGCGCGACCAGCGCATCGTCTTCCACCACGACAAAGCGTTTGCCGCGCGCAAATGAATTGTCCGGCGCTTGTTCCAGCGGAGCGGCGGCGATTCCCTGCCGCACCGCACTGCCTTGGGCATTGTCCAAGGGGAGGCTGAATCCGAAGACTGTCCCGCGCCCGGTTTGCGAGCGGCAGGTTATTTCTCCGCCCAGCAGCGACATGGCGCGCTTGGCGATGGAGAGTCCCAGTCCCAGCCCCCTGGTTCTGTCGCGCTGCGGATTATTGATCTGGTAGAACTCGTCGAAAACCTGCCGGATATGCTCTTCGGGAATGCCCATGCCGGTATCCCACACCTGGAACAGCGCGTTAGCTCCGCGCCGCCGCACGCTGATGAGAATGGCGCCCTTCTCCGTGTAGTTGATCGCATTGGAGACCAGGTTCATGAGCACCGACTTGACCAGGCCAACGTCGCTGCGGATGACCAGCATATCCCGCATCGGGAAATACAGCCGGAAGCCCAGATGCTTCGCACTGGCGACCGGCGCGAAATTCTGTTCCAGCCAGGTGAATATTTCGCCCGCATCGAGGGAGGCGTATTCGGGCTTGATCGCGCCCGCATCCAGCTTGGAAATATTCAACAGGGCATCGAGCAGGCCGTTGAACGTGGACATGGATTGATCCAGCCGATGGATGATCGCCTCCTGGCGCGGGGTCGGCTCGGTCATCCTGAGCGCATCCATGAACAGGTTTGCCGCCGCCAGCGGCTGGCGCAGGTCGTGGCCCGCCGCCGCGAGAAAGCGGCTCTTGGCCAATTCCTTGCGCTCCAGTTCCGCTTGGTATTCGTTCAGTTCGGTGATGTCGCGCCCCACCGCCAGCACCGAGGCGATGGCGCCCGCCAGATCGCGCTCGGGCGTCAGCCTGATGTGGCTGCAAATCTCCCTGCCATCCTTGCCTGGCCACTTCAACTCGAACTGCGCGTTTTTGCCCGATGCAAATACCTGCCGTACCATCGCCTCGTAGGTTTCGGCATTCGGCCCGCCCGGAAATTCCGAAGGCTTCTTGCCCAGCAG
>JBGPSQ010000252.1:0-3588 GCA_041490205.1 Gallionellaceae bacterium | reverse complement strand
CGTGCTGCTGGTCGGCGATGCCCTGCGCTTCGACCTGAACGGCCCGCCGCCGTCATATCTGCTGCTCGACCGTCATGGCAAGTTCATCGCCGAGCTAACGGGAGAAGGGGAGGACTACGGCTACTGGCCGGTCGCGGAATTACCGCCGCGCGTGGTGGCGGCTGTCGTGGCGCTGGAGGACAAGCGCTTCGACAGCCATCCCGGCATCGATCCGCTTGCCCTGGCGCGTGCCCTGTATCAGAACCTGACGCATTTCAAACGCGTGTCCGGCGCCTCGACCATCGCCATGCAGGTGTCGCGGCAGCTTGATCCCGGCGAGCGCGGTTATTTTCGCAAGCTGCGCGAGGCCGTACGCGCCCTGGTGCTGACGGCGCGCTATGGACGCAAGGAGGTTCTTTCCTCCTATCTGCGCATGATTCCCTACAGCAACCGGGTGCATGGCATTGCCTATGCCGCGCGGCGCTACCTCGACAAACCGGTGGCGGACCTGAGCTGGGCGGAGATCGCTTTTCTTTCGGCCATCCCGCAAGCCCCGAGCCACATGAACCCGTTCCATGAGGACGGCCGCCAGCGTGCGATTGCCCGGGGAAAGCGGCTGCTGGAAATTTTGCGCGACCAGGCCGTCCTGACCGCCGCAGAATATGAGTTGGCGCAAAAACAGATACTCGACATCCGCTTTCCGCAATTGCCGGTGCGCCCCGAGCACAGCCTGCATGCGGTGCTCAAGCTGCAACAGGTGCTGGCGTCCGCCGCCCCGCGCGGCGGTGCGGAACCATACCGCGTCGTCACCACGCTGGACGTCGGCGTTCAGGCCAGCGTGGCGGAACTGGCCGCCGAGGCCGTCAGCCGGTGGAAGAAACAGGGCGCGGGTAATGCGGCGGTGATCCTAGTGGATAGGGAAAGCAACGGCGTGCTGGCCTGGGTGGGCTCAACCGATTATTTCGATCATGACCAGGCGGGTGCAATCGACTTCGCTCAGACCCTGCGTTCCCCCGGCAGCGCGTTGAAACCGTTCATCTATGCGCTCGCCTACGAGCTGAACCGCATCACACCCGCCACCATCATGGACGACCTGCCCGTGACCAGCGAAGGCGTGGCCAATGCCGACCGCTCTTATCTCGGCCCCCTGCTACCGCGGCAGGCACTCGCCAATTCGCGCAATGTGCCGGCCGTGCGCCTGCTGAACGAGGTAGGGCTGGAGGAGGGCTACGCCTACCTGCGCCAACTCGGCTTGCACCACGACGAAAAAGAGGCGAGCCACTACGGATTGGGCCTGGCCATCGGCGCCATGCCGGTAACGCTGGAGCACCTGGTGCAAGCCTATTCCGTGCTGGCGAATGACGGGAAACTGCGTTCGCTGAACTGGTATGCCGGTCAGCGCGGCGACAGCCAGAGGCTGCTTTCGCCGGGCACGGCACGGCTGGTCACCCTGCACCTGGCCGACCCCAGCGCACGGCTGCCCTCGTTCCCGCGCATGGGCAGCACTGAATACCTTTTCCCGGTGGCATTGAAGACCGGCACTTCGGAAGGGCTGCGCGATGCGTGGACAATCGCCTACTCGCGCCGCTTCCTGATTGGGGTGTGGGTGGGGCACCCGGACGCGCGGCCCATGCACGAAATAACCGGGGCCAGCAGCGCCGCCGAATTGGCGCGGCAGATACTCAACTTGCTGCACAGTAACGAGCAGCATGGCCAAACCGATTTGAATTTCCCTCCGCCCGATGGTTACCAGCGGGTCGCTGTGTGCGCGCTGACCGGCAAGCGCGCCACCCCGGCCTGCGACCCGGTTTTCGAGGAGTGGTTCAAGCCCGGACAGGAACCGCAAGAATTCGACGATGCCTATATGCGCCTCGCAATCGATACGCGCAACGGACTGCTTGCCCATGCGGGCACGCCCAAGCGGTATGTCGAACAGCGCACCTTTATCCGGCTGCCGCCGCGCTACGCGGAATGGGCCGCACAAGCGGGCCTGCCACAGCCGCCGCAAGCTGTAAGCGCGGGCGGCAAGGGATTGATGTTCGCCGCACGGCCTAAGCCGCCAGCGGATGGAGATGTGCCTAAACGCGGTGCAAAACTCGCTGCCGGACAAACTGAATTGCGCATCCTCTCGCCCAGCGATGGCTCGCATATGCTGCGTGATCCATCGATGCCTGCCTCGCGCAATACCTTAGGTCTCCGGGTCGAAGTGGTTCCCGCACTGCGCGAAGTGCTATGGGTGGTGGACGGCAAGCCATATCAATTGGCCGCTTACCCCTACACCGTGCGCTGGCCCCTACAGGCCGGAGAGCATGTAATTCAAGCACGCAGTCCGTTTACCAGCGAGAGATCCGCGATCGTACATATCCGGGTTGAATAGCATGGCAGGCGAATGCATGCGTCAGTTCATCACGGCGCAAAAAAACCGCCCTCAGGCGGTATTTTTGCGCGCATTTATTTCTGCGCTTGTTTTTTCCTGCCCCATTCCTCGATTTTCTTCCTGATTTCAGGCATAGCTTTCTGCGTAGCGTCTATTCCCGCCTGCATGCAGCGTTTCTTCTGGGTGAAATCCAGCATGGCCACGTCGCCTACGGCGGGTGCGATCAGAATGTCGGCGTCCTTTTTCTTGTTCTTGACGTTTTCGTCGAACATGATGTTTACCGCCTGCATGGTCACATCCACCAGGTTGGTGATATTGAAATTGGTCACGTTTTCACTGATGTCCACGGCAATAACGATGTCCGCGCCTTTCTCGCGGGCGACGGAGATCGGGATGTTGTCCATCACTCCGCCGTCAACCAGCATTTTCCCCTGGTAATCCACCGGCTCGAACACGCCGGGGATGGCGCTGCTGGCATGGACGGCTCGAGCCACCGATCCCCGGTCAAGCACGACGCGCACGCCGCGGTTGAGGTCGGTGGCCACTGCCGCAAAAGGCAGCTTGAGGTTTTCAATGTTCGCTACGGGAATTTTATTCTGCACGAACGATTCCAGCTTTTGGCCCTTGACCACGCCCATCCCGGTGAAGGCACCCAATATCCCGTAATCGAAAATATCGCTCTTTTCGAGCGTGAAGGCCGTCCACTCCAGTTCAAAGCTGTTGGGGTTGCTTGCATAAATAGCGCCGATGAGGCTGCCGACGCTGGTTCCGACAATCATGTCGACCGGGATTTTCTCCTGTTCCAGCGCCCGCAACACTCCAACATGGGCAAAGCCGCGGGCAGCCCCCCCGCCCAGCACGAGCGCAATTTTGGGTTTCGGCAGGTCTGCAGCAGGCGTTAACGGCGCCGTACCCTGGGTGGTTACGCAGGAAGCGAGCAGGCTCATGGCCATGGCGGCCAGCAATAATTTAATGCGATTCATGGAATCCCCTTCAAACAAAAAAACATTGCTATATCGTGAGCATGCGCGGGGAGAGCGTAATGGCGACCCGCGTGCCCCCCTCATGCATCTGGGAAATATTCAGGGCTGCATTCAGCAGCGAAGCGCGGTATTGCATGGTGCGCATGCCCAGCCCGCCCTTTTTTTCCAGGTCGGCCTCGCTGCCGATGCCGCGCCCGTTGTCCCTGACCTCGATGGACAGGGTTTCGGAGGTGGCTACCATGCCGATGG
>JBGPSQ010000251.1:0-3646 GCA_041490205.1 Gallionellaceae bacterium | reverse complement strand
GGAATGGTTTCCTTTTCCAGCGTGAACACTACCTTGCCGGTCAGCGGCAGCGGCTTGCCCGCATCGTTGAGCAGGCCCGCCTCGCGGTCGCCGGGATCGCCCTCAGTGGGGTAAAACTCGCCGGAGAAATTCGGGTTGCGGCTGAGCACCATGCGCTGGTTGGGATTATTCTCCGACAGGTAATAAGGCCCGCTGCCCAGCGGCCACCAGTCCAGCGTGAGGTTGCGTTCCGCCATGCCTGGCTGGGCATAGAAGCGCTCGGCCTCCCACGGCATGGGCGCGAAAAAGGGCATCGCCAGCCAGTATGCGAACTGCGGGTATTTGCCGATGACCTTGATGCGGTAGGTATTGGCATCCACCACTTCCACGCCGGGCAAGGGGTAATCGTCCAGATTCAGCCACCCTCCCAGATGCTGTTTGCGCGCCTGCTTCAGCGTTTCCGCATACTCTTTCAGTCCAACGATATATTGCGCCATCACCCCGAAAATGGGCGAGTGCAGGTCGGGGTGTGCCAGCCGCTTGATCTGGTAGGCATAGTCGGCGGCACGCACTTCCCGCGTGCCGGTTTCCTTGAAGTCGGTGAGCGTATGGATACCGTCCCAGTCCCCTGCATCCAGCGCCATGTAGCGCGGCTGGCCGCTGGCGTCCCTGGCCAGCGCGGGATGCGGCTGGAACATCAGCCCGGGCCGCAGGTGTATTTCATAGATGCTGTAGGCAATCTTTGCGTCCGGTGCGCCCTGAGGCAGGGGGCGGTTGTTCTTGTCGTAATAGCGCACCTGCGGCAGCGCGGCGGCGGCCTGCGGAATCAACTGGTAGGGGTGTTTAAGATAATGGTATTGCAGCGGCGGCTGGTATATCTGCGCAAGGAACTCATATTCGTTCTCGCTGTAGGCCTGCACCGGGTCCAGATGCTTTGGGCGCGCGGTGAAGGCACTGTAGAAAATGGGCTTGCCCTCATCAGCAGCCGGATAGGGATCGTTCCAGATACCGCCGTCGCAGGCGGCGAGCGGCAGCAATAGCAGCAGGGCGATGAGGGTCTTCATGCGCGCAAGTTTAGCCGAAAGACCAAGATTGTGATTCAGAAAAATAGCTGTTCGCGGTAATATTGCACCTCTCAATGTATCTGGCAACTTCGTAGGTCGGGTTAGCGTAGCGTAACCCGGCAAGGCAAGATAGCAATGCCGTGAACCGTCGGGTTACGCTGCGCTAACCCGACCTACAGAACTCATCAACCCAATCCGGTATCGAGCAATGAATCAAACCTGGCAGGAATTTCTGGCAACCCAACATGCCCAATTTCAAGACGGCGCGGTGATTCATTTCGGCGACGCGGCGGGCGAGCTGCGTGAGGCACAGACCGGCACGGTGCTGTGCGACTTGAGCCAATTCGGCGTGTTGAAAGTCTCCGGCGAGGATTCGCAAAGCTTCCTGCAAAACCTGCTCTCCAGCGACGTAAAGGCCGTGACGCCCGCGCGCGCGCAGCCCAGCAGCTTCAATACCCCCAAGGGGCGCATGCTGGCGGCCTTTTTCATCTGGCAGAGCGGCGCGGATTATTTCCTGCAACTGCCGCGCAGCCTCGCCGCCGCCATGCAGAAAAAACTGTCCATGTATGTGCTGCGCTCCAAGGTAAAGATAACGGACGCCAGCGATGAGCTGATCTGCCTGGGCCTCGCAGGCAGCAACGCAAACACGCTGGCTAAAGAAATATTCGCCGCCGTGCCGCAGGAAAACATGGGCAGGGCCGAATCGGCCAACGCAAGCATCATCCGCCTGGAAGAGAACCGCCTGCAGATCACCGCCGCGCCAGAACATGCCCAGGCTCTGTGGGAATCGCTGGCCTGCGGTTCACGCGCCGCAGGCTCTCCCTGCTGGGACTGGCTCACCATCCGCGCAGGCATCGCGGTGATCCTGCCCGCAACACAGGAACAATTCGTGCCGCAGATGGCAAACCTCGACCTGACCGGCGCGGTGAATTTCAAGAAAGGCTGCTATCCGGGACAGGAAATCGTGGCGCGCATGCAGTATCTCGGCAAACTCAAACAGCGCATGTACCTCGCGCATGTGGCAGGCGGCACCGCCCCCCAGCCCGGCGACCTGCTCTATAGCGCGGAAATGGAAGGCCAGCATAGCGGCACCGTGGTGAATGCCGCGCCCGCCCCCGGCGGCGGCTACGACTTGCTGGCCGTGGTACAGACCAGCAGCCGCGAGAATCAATCGGTGCACCTCGGCTCGTTGCAGGGTGCAAAGCTGGAATTCTTGCCGCTCCCATACGCAACTCCCTGAGAGCTTTTAACGCCTACGGAAATCAACGCAGTTCCAGCGCAGAAAAGCAGACGTTGGCGCTGTCACGTTAAAGGGCTGCTGCGTGCCCCCAGCCGTCGTTCAAATATGTTCTATCTAACGTCTGCTCTTCGGTGCGGCCATTGCTGCCATTGGGCTGCCTGGGCGGCTGACGTATGTCCAGCCATCCCGGTCAGCCAGATCGCAAACACTACGAGGTCTCACGGACTATCATTTACAATGGAGCCCCCCAGCAGTGTCATGTTTGTCACTGAACCTCAGCCGGATACGAGCGGGGGAAAAACACACAGGCAAGATGCCCCATGAATGCAGTAGAAATCGAAGAAGCCATATCGGACCTGGCCCTTCCGCCCTTCGACGCGGCGGAGTTCCCGTTCGCGTTCTTGGCCGCTTTCGGCAATAAGGACACAACCCTCAAGCGCCTGCGTACTGGCAACAACAATGCTTCGGATGTGCCTGGTGGTGTGCTCCAGCGCAACAACGTCCATATCGCCGTGTGCGAAGCCGGCACCGTGGGCGAAACCCTCAAGGCATTGCGCGCCAGCCCGGCCACCACAAAAGCCAAGGCCAAGTTCATCCTCGCCACCGACGGGCAGACGCTTGAAGCCGAAGAGTTGGCCGGTGGTGAAACCATTGCCTGCGCCTACCAAGACTTTCCCAACCATTTCGGGTTCTTCCTGCCGCTGGCCGGCATCTCCACCATCAAGGAGATCACGGAGAACCCCATCGACGTTCGCGCCACCGGGCGACTGAATAAACTATACGTTGAGCTGCTGCGCGAAAATCCGGACTGGGCCAAGGATGAACGCCGTGCTGACATGAACCACTTCATGGCTCGGCTGGTGTTCTGCTTTTTTGCCGAAGACACCGACATTTTCAACGGCGAGGGCCTGTTCACCCACACCATCGAGCAGATGAGTGAGCGCGATGGCTCCAATACCCATGAAGTGATGGAAACCATCTTCCGCGCCATGAACATCAAAGTTGCCGAACGCGCCAATGCCGAGCCCCGGTTGCCGAACTGGGCCAATGGCTTCCCCTATGTGAATGGTGGCCTGTTCTCCGGCGCAACCGACGTGCCGCGCTTTACCAGTATGGCGCGCACCTACCTGCTGCATACCGGCGGCCTGAACTGGAAACAGATCAACCCGGACATCTTCGGCAGCATGATCCAGGCCGTGGCCGATGACGAAGAGCGTGGTACCTTGGGTATGCACTACACCAGCGTGCCTAACATCCTGAAGGTGTTGAACCCCTTGTTCCTGGACGACCTGCGCGCGCAGTTGGCAGAGGCGGGCGATAACAAAATCAAGCTGCTGAACCTGCGCAAACGCATGGCGCGCGT
>JBGPSQ010000250.1:0-3646 GCA_041490205.1 Gallionellaceae bacterium | reverse complement strand
CCGCGCAGCATACCCGAAATTTCATGTAAGGTTGAACAGGGATTTTAAGCGGCCGTTTGCAAGAAATGCGAGTGACCGTTCAGTGATAGCGGATCGTCAGGACTTTGAAATATCTGCTTCTATGTGCCCAGTATTAACTCTTCGGGCGCGTCATGCGAACCCCGGCTTCGGCAAATCGATTATGTACTGTAGCTGGTTTAGAAATATAACTTAAATTCCGCAGTTGCGTCATTCAAGTTCCTTGCGTAGTATTTGCCGGGTTTGGGCAGGGTTATCCGGGACTATAGGCACGCCTGCTGTAACGGCTTGGCACTGCCTCATTCAGCGGTTAACGAGGTCGGGCGAATCCGGGATCCTGCTGACCCGGGATCTTTGAAGCAGGGCGGCAAATATCAAATGCAAAGAGCTTACTGAATCTACATGAAAGAACTACAGTTTGTTTCTCGACGTGAGGCTGAATGGGCTGCTTGGGAACGTTGGCTGCGCACGACTTCCAAATCGGGAATATTCAAATCGACGAAGAAAGCCGAAGTCCACGACGAGACGGCAGATGTCCAAGCGGAAAGCCCAATACTGGACAACATGCCCCATGCATTTCGCCGTCTTTGCCACGATCTTGCTTTGTCGCGCGACAGGCAATACTCGAGCCTGGTGCAGGATCGGCTGCGCGTGCTGGTGCTGGCCGTACACCAGCGCATCTATGGCGCCCGCAAAAAAGAAGGTATTGCAATCCTTAAATTCTTTCTTCACGGATTTCCGGCGCTGGTGCGCAAAGAGAGGCGCGTCGTATCGATCGCTGCATTGCTTTTTGTGATCCCGCTGGCTGTCATGTTGATCGTCCTGCAGATTTATCCGGATGGTGTCTACTTGTTGATTTCCCCGGATTCGATAAGCAATTTCGAAGAGATGTATTCGCCGACGGCAAAACGGCTGGGCCAGGCGCGAGAGATTTCCGGCGAATGGAAGATGTGGGGATTTTACATTTTCAATAATGTCAGGATTGATTTTCAGTGTTTTGCCGGGGGGATCGCATTCGGGCTGGGCTCGATCTTCTTTTTGATTTATAACGGACTTTTCATCGGCGCAGTAGCCGGGCATCTTACACAGATCGGCTATGTTCAAACCTTCTGGAGTTTTGTTGCCGGACATAGTGCCTTTGAGCTTACCGGAGCGGTGCTTGCCGGAGCGGCGGGCCTGAAACTCGGGCATGCGCTTATCGCACCCGGTTTACGGACCCGTCCGACTGCACTCAAGGATAACGCAGGTATCGCAATTCAATTGCTGCTGGGTACGGCAATGCTGACTTTTCTGGCGGCCTTCATTGAGGCTTTCTGGTCGGCGGAGCGCTCTTTTCCGGTTAACCTGAAATATGGGGTTGGAATTGCGTTGTGGGTGATAACGCTGGCCTACCTGATGTTTGCAGGGCGAGAGCGCAATGCGGCTTGAAGAAATCAATATTCAGTTGCGCCCCCGCAACTCCTGGGAGGCGCTCGATCTGGGACGCATCATGATGTACGCCTGGTTCGATGGAGCCTGGCGAGCCTGGGGTATCACCTACATTGCTTTCGGCATCCCCCTGTTGTTACTGCTGTGGAATCATCAAACGATTGCGATCCTGTTGATCTGGTGGCTGAAGCCCGTCAGCGATCGTGCGTTGCTGTTTGCTTTCAGCCGTTCTTTGTTCGGCACGCCTACCACCATACGCGATGTATGGAGCTCCTTGCCCGGTTTGTTGAAAAAAACGGGAGTGTTTTCTGCGCTGACCTTTAGACGCTTAAGCCTGGTGAGGTCATTTCTGCTTCCAGTGTGGCAACTCGAAGGACAGCGCGGGCGCCCGGCACGCCAACGCTGTCGAGTGCTCTCGACCCGTGTCTATAATCTTGCTTTTGGGTTGACTTTTTTTTGCGCAAGCATGTCATTTATTCTTGCGCTTTCGCTGATCCTTCTTATACAGATGCTGGTTCCGGAAGGGCGAGAGGGAGTGCTCAGCTTAAGCGGTTGGGCGAATGGACAAATAGCGGCGAGCACGCAATTCACCCTCAACCTTATCTATATGGCTGCCGAATCCATCGTGGAGCCGTTTTACATCGCCAGCGGCTTTTCGCTTTATCTCAACCGCCGCAGCGAACTAGAGGGTTGGGACATCGAACTGGCTTTCCGGCACATGACTTCGCGAAAGGCTGAGGAATAGATGAGGCCGCCAACTGGAATGGGCCAGGCATTGCTGCGAGGGCTGATTGTCCTGGCATTGTTCGCTGCAATTTCTTTCCCCGCGTCCCATGCGGTGGGGCTGTCGAATCAGCCTCAAGCGGCGAGCCAGGTTCAAGCGGCGAGCCAACCTCAAGCGGAGAATCCGAACCAATCGGCATATCGGATAAAAGCGGAAAGCAAGGAAAAAGCCACGATAAACAAGGTAATTTCAGACCCGGTATTCGGCAGCGAGAAAGATGTGATGGAGTGGCGCTATACTGGTGCTGCAGTGGCGGATACAAAGGAAAAACCAGAAGACTCCTCGTGGATCGAAAGCGTGAAGGACTTCATTGAATTTCTGAGCAAGGCGCTGCGGATCCTGGTGTGGATCGGAGGTGTATTGCTAATGGCGGCGCTGGTTTATTTTTCTTACCGCTATCGGCATACCTGGATGGGGACTCTGGGAATTCGCAGCGCGCCTCCGAGTTTTCTGTTTGGACTGGATGTCCGGCCCCAATCATTGCCGGACGACGTGGTGGCGGCCGCCCTGCAGGAGCTGGCTAAGGGCAACGCGATAGGAACCTTGAGCCTGCTCTATCGCGCGGCGCTGGTTTCCCTGATACACCGCAGCCAATTGGATTTCCATGCAGGCCATACCGAAGATGATTGTTTGCGGCTGGTGCGAAACGCCGTCGATGCGGGCTGCAGCGGGTATTTTGCCGAGCTGCTGGCGGCCTGGAAGCTCACGGCCTATGCGCATGAAGTGCCGCCGTCACCGGTGCTTGAGGCGCTCTGCCATCGCTGGCGCTCGCATTTTGCCCAGGTAGGCAATTCGATATGACCCGGCGCCTGGTTTGGATTATGGTGCTGGCAGCGGCGTCCCTCACAGCGGGCGGGGTGTGGTTTGCCAAAAACTTTGAAAGTGTACCGGCAAAGGAATACCAGCCTGCCGGGCCGGAAGCGCGTCATAACCCTTATCTTGCCCTGGACCGTTTCATGACCCGAATGGGGCGCCCTGTAACCTTTACCGGCAGCATTCGTGAACTGGATGCGCTTGCGCCCGGCGGGGTGCTGATCCTGGATAGAAATCGCCGTGGCTTGATGACGAAAGCAAGGCTGGACGCGTTGTTCAATTGGGTCGGCAAGGGCGGATATTTGATCGTAGTGCCAGAAATAGCCAACATGCCCGACCCCGTCCTTGATTACCTGCATGTCAAATGGGACGACGAAGAAAGAGAGTCGTGCGGTTGCGGTGCGTCAGCGGCCAAACCTTCCGGCAAAAACAAGTCCCCCGGTTTGAGCAAGTCCCCCGGTTTGAGCAAGCCCGCAGAGACGAAGAAGCCAGCAGATACGAACAAGCCCGAGCCGAGCCCAACGCCTGAAACCATGGCCGCGCAGATTCCCGGCACAGACCGGCCTTTGAATATCGCGTACCGCTACGCTGGACTCAAGGCTG
>JBGPSQ010000249.1:0-3686 GCA_041490205.1 Gallionellaceae bacterium | reverse complement strand
GTCATCTGGTAAGTGAACAGCAGGCGCAAGTTGGCGAACTTCTGCCAGGCATCGCCCGGCATTTTGTCCAGCAGGGATTTTTTCCCATGCACCACTTCATCATGGGAGAAAAATAGCACGAAATTTTCGGTATAAGCGTAAAGCTGTCCGAATGTCAGGTCGTTGTGGTGATAGCGGCGGTGCACCGGGTCGTTCGAGAAATAGCGCAGGCTGTCGTTCATCCAGCCCATGTTCCATTTCATGGAAAAACCCAGCCCGCCCAGGTGCACCGGGCGCGACACCATCGGCCATGCGGTGGACTCCTCGGCGATCGTCAGCGCGCCGGGGAATTGCTGATGCACCATGATATTGACCTCGCGCAGGAAATCGAGCGCATCCAGGTTTTCCCGCCCGCCGTAGCGGTTGGGCAGCCACTCGCCTTCCTTGCGAGAATAGTCGAGATAGAGCATGGAAGCCACCGCGTCCACGCGCAGACCGTCGATGTGAAATTCGGACAGCCAGAAATGCGCGCTGCCGATGAGAAAACTGCGCACCTCCTTGCGGCCGTAATTGAAAATGTACGTGCCCCAATCCTGGTGCTCGCCCAGGCGCGGATCTTCGTGTTCATACAGCGCAGTGCCGTCGAAGCGGGCGAGCGCGAAATCATCCTTGGGAAAGTGCCCAGGCACCCAGTCGAGCAAAACCCCGATCCCCGCCTGGTGGAACATGTCCACGAAAGCACGGAAATCGTCGGGTGAGCCGTAGCGGCTGGAAAGGCCGAAATAGCCGGTGGTCTGGTACCCCCACGACTCATCCAGAGGATGCTCGCTCACCGGCATGAGCTCGATATGGGTGCAGCCCAGGTCCTGCACATAAGGCAGCAACATTGCCGCCAGTTCGCGGAAATTGAAGAAACCGCCGCCGTGCGGATTTTTCCAGGAACCGGGATGCACCTCGTAGATGTTCATCGGCGCGTGAAGCCACTCCGTTTTTGCGCGCTGTTCCATCCAGTTCCGGTCAGACCATAGGTAACTGCTTGCGGTGCACACCTTGGAAGCGGTGCCAGGGCGTTTTTCGAATGCAAAGCCGTAAGGATCGGTTTTGACCATCACCACGCCGGAGTCGCGGTTGCGGATTTCGAACTTATAAAGATCGCCATCCCCGATGCCGGGAATGAATAACTCCCACACCCCGCTTGAACCATGCACGCGCATCGGGTGCATGCGTCCGTCCCAGCGGTTGAAATCGCCCACCACGCTGACACGCCCGGCATTCGGCGCCCACACGGAGAAGCGCGTGCCGCGAACCCCGCCATGAACCATCCCGTGCGCTCCCAGGGTGCGATAAGGCTGGTGCAGGCTGCCTTCGCTGAACAAGTGCAGATCATGGCCGCTGATGGTAGCCGGAAAGGTATATGCGTCCCAGGTTTCGACCATACGCCCATCCTCCGCGCAATAGCGGATGGCGCAAGGCTGCGGCAGGGGGTCGCTGCTGCGGAAGGTGTAGATGCCATGCCCGTGCAGGAGCGTCAGCGGGACCCAGCCGCTGGCGCCCAGTACCTCCGGCGCGCTCCCATGGGGCAGGAAAATGCGCAATACCCAATCCTCGCCTTCCTGGTGCAGGCCGAGGTAGCTGAAGGGGTCATGCAGCCGGGCTTCGAGAATGGCGTGCATGAGGGGATCCAGCTTTTTTGGCACGGGCGTTTTGGACATCGGCGTTTTTGACATCGGTTTATTTACCTGCCATGATTTAAGTAGATTATAATGCCTCAACTGGATGCCACATAAGCTGTTTGTGGGGGCGCTATGTAATAAGTGGAGACGTGCATGGTACAGCAAGATACCGCCTCATCCCGTTTCATCAGCGTACTGACCAAACAGACGGTCGCACTGATCTTGGCCGGCGGGCGCGGCACGCGCCTGCAGGATCTCACCAAGTGGCGCGCCAAGCCCGCCGTGCAGTTCGGTGGCAAATTCCGCATCATCGATTTCCCCCTGTCCAATTGCATCAATTCCGGCATCCGCCGCATCGGCGTGGTGACCCAGTACAAGGCGCACAGCCTGATCCAGCACATTCAGCGCGGCTGGGGGTTCATGCGCGGCGAATTCGGCGAATTCGTCGAACTGCTCCCGGCACAGCAGCGCATCGAGGCCGAGTGGTACAAGGGCACTGCCGACGCGGTGTTCCAGAACCTCGACATTCTGCGTTCGCATGGCCCGGAATTCATCATGATCCTGGCTGGCGATCATATCTACAAGATGGACTACGGCAAGATGCTGGCCGGCCATGTGCGCGACCAGGCCGACATGACCATTGCCTGCATCACCGTGCCGCTGGAAGAGGCGTCGTCGTTCGGCGTGATGACGGTGGATACGAATGACCGCATCGTGGAATTCAACGAGAAGCCCGCCAATCCCACCCCCATGCCGGGCAGGCCGGGGGTGGCGCTGGCCAGCATGGGCATATACATATTCAACACCCAGTTCCTGTATGAGCAACTGATCCGTGACGCGCATGACACCTATTCGACCCACGATTTCGGGCACGACATCATCCCCTACCTGATTTCGCGCTACCGCGTGTTTGCCCATCATTTCGAGGAAAGCTGCGTGGGCGAGCGCAACAGCCATTCATACTGGCGCGATGTGGGGACGGTGGATGCTTACTGGGAGGCCAACATGGAAATGACCAAGGTGGTGCCCGACCTCAATATCTATGACAAGAACTGGCCGATCTGGACCTACCAGGAACAACTGCCCCCGGCTAAGTTCGTGTTTGACGACGAAAACCGGCGCGGCAAGGCAATCGATTCGCTGGTCTCCGGGGGCTGCATCATCAGCGGCGCGGCGGTCAGGCGTTCCATCCTGTTTTCCGATGTGCATGTGAATGCATTCAGCCGGATCGAGGACAGTGTCATCCTGCCGCATGTGAGGGTAGGCGAGAAAGCCGTACTGAAACGTGTCATCCTGGACAGGGGCTGCGAAATACCGGATGGATTCCGGGCGGGTGTCGACCCGGAGGAAGACCGCAAGCGTTTCCATGTTTCGCCCAAGGGAATTACCCTGATTACGCCTGAAATGCTGGGGCAGGGGTTACACCGCAGCGTTTAGCCGGTTGCGCCCGCGCGCGACATTTTTTGGTAACTTTTAAGTTGTAACATCTTCAGCTTTATCCTGTAGCGCAGTAGAGCGGCTCAACATTATCTTATGGAACACCCCGGAAAACTTCATCTGATCCTGTGCTGGCATATGCACCAGCCGGATTACCGCAACCGGGTCACTGGGGAATTCGAGCTGCCCTGGACCTACCTGCACGCCATCAAGGATTACACCGACATGGCATGGCACCTCGAACAGCATCCCGGCATGCGCGCGGTGGTCAATTTCGTGCCTTCGCTGCTGGATCAACTGGAGGATTACAACACCCAGTTCAGCACGGGAAAAATGCGCGACCCATTGCTCGGCATGCTGACCATTGAAGATCTGCACAGCCTGACCGCCGCCCAGCGCAGGATCATCCTGGACAGGTGCTTCAACAGCAACCACCAGAACATGATTGCCCCGTTTCCGTCATACAAGCGGTTGCACGACATGTTCGCCATGTTGCAGGAAATAAGCGACCTGCAGGCGGGCTATCTTTCCGTGCAATATCTCGGCGACCTGCTGGTCTGGTATCACCTGGCGTGGATAGGCGAGAGCGTGCGCCGC
>JBGPSQ010000248.1:0-3698 GCA_041490205.1 Gallionellaceae bacterium | reverse complement strand
TGGCGATGATGGTGTTGATGATGAGGCTGAGCTGGCTGATGGAAACGCCGAATACCGCCGGGCCCATCTGCCGGATGATACGCCACACCCCTGCATCCTTCAGGTTCAGGCTCCATTTCGGCATCATGCCGATTTTCCTCATGAAGGGGACCATGAAGGCCAGTTGCACGATGCCCGCGGCGAACACCGCCCAGCCCAGCGCCATGACGGGCTTATCCAGATAAGGCGCAACCCACAGGGCAGCGACAATGAAGCAGACATTGAGCAGCACGGGGGCGAACGCGGACACCCAGAATTTGCCGTAGGTGTTGAGTATGCCTGCGGCCACCGCCACCAGCGAAATGAAGAAGATATAGGGCGAGGTCAGGCGCAGCAGTTGCACGGTAAGCAGGAACTTGTCGTGCTCCTTCACAAAACCCGGTGCGGTCAGGTAAACAATGAGCGGCGCGGCAATGATGCCGATCAGCGTGACGATAAAAAGAATAATCGCCAGCAGGGTGACGACGTGGTCTACCAGCAGCTTGGTTTCGTCATGCCCCTTCTTGTTCTTGTATTCCCCGAAAATCGGCACGAATGCCTGTGAGAATGCGCCCTCGGCAAACAGGCGGCGCAGCAGGTTGGGCAGCCTGAATGCGACGAAAAAAGCGTCGGTCGCCGCGCCGGCCCCGAAAGCGCGTGCTATCAGCATATCGCGAACGAAAGCAAGAATTCGTGAGAGCAGCGTCAGGCTGCTGATGGCGGCAAGGGCTTTGAGCAGGTTCATGTTGGGACGGGATGATACCATCCCGCCGGGTAGCGCCAGCCATTGGGATTCTCAAAAAAACCACCAGTGTACTCAAAAAACACGAAAGGCACGAAACGAGTTAAATCTTTATACCTTGTTGTTTTTACGTAATTTATTTAATAGTCTCACGCTTTTATTTGTGGTTTTCGTGGACTGGCCGATTTTCCCGGGTACTGGATAAGATATTCCCGGATAAATAAAAAGTTGCCAAAGCGGACGGTCATGCCTATAATGCCCCCCTTTCAAAGCAAGTGAATTCAAGGAGTTTTCATGGCAAACAGCGCACAGGCAAGAAAGCGCGCAAGACAGGCTGACAAGCAGCGTGACCACAACGCCAGCCTGCGTTCGGAACTGCGCACCGCTATCAAGCGCGTCGCAAAGGCGATTGACGCCGGCAACAAGGACGCCGCCAAGGCCGCGTTCAGCGAATCCACCAGCACCATAGATTCCATCGCCGACAAGAAAATCATCCATAAAAACAAGGCAGCTCGCCACAAGAGCCGTCTGTCCGCCGCTATCAAGGCGATGGCCTGATTTATCGCGGACGAACCCGAGACTGCGAAAAAGGCCGACGACGCAGTCGGCCTTTTTTGTTTTTGCAGCACAGCAGCACCCCATGTAGCCAGGCGAGGAAAGAGCGAACGCGCTATTGAGCGATTCGCCTTAAAAACGAATTTTTCAGAGGTAGCCCGATGTCGCACCTGATGAATACTTATGCCAGACAGCCAGTTGCCTTCACTCACGGCGAAGGAGCATGGCTCTGGGACAGCAACGGCAAGCGCTATCTTGATGCGCTCGCAGGCATCGCAGTCAACACGCTGGGACATGCGCACCCCCGCTACACCGCCGCACTGAACGCCCAGATCGGCAAACTGATCCACGTCTCCAATATCTATCAGGCGCCGCAGGCGGAACAACTGGCGGACAAGCTGTGCGAACTGTCCGGCATGGACGAGGTGTTCCTGTGCAATTCCGGCTGCGAAGCAAACGAGGCTGCCATCAAGCTCGCGCGCCTGCACGGCCACCACAAGGGCATCGAAACACCCAACATCATCGTGATGGAAAAGGCTTTCCACGGACGCACGCTGGCGACGCTTTCGGCCACGGGCAACCGCAAGGTGCAGGCCGGATTCGAGCCGCTGGTGCCCGGCTTCGTGCGCGTGCCGTATAACGACATGGATGCCATCCGCCAGGTCGCCGAGCATAACCAGAATGTGGTTGCCGTTCTGGTGGAACCGATCCAGGGCGAAGGCGGCATCCGCACGCTGGACATCCATTATCTCGAACAACTGCGCCAGGTGTGCGACCAGCACGGCTGGCTGCTGATGCTGGACGAAGTGCAATGCGGCATCGGCCGCACCGGCAAGTGGTTTGCATTCCAGCACACCGGCATCCTGCCGGATGTAATGACGCTGGCCAAGGGGCTGGGCTCCGGCGTGCCGGTCGGCGCGTGCCTGGCCACAGGGCAGGCGACGGGCACATTCAAGCCCGGCAACCACGGCTCCACTTTCGGCGGCAATCCGCTGGCCTGTACCGCTGCCTCCGCTACGCTGGAAATCATGGAGCAGGATAAGTTGCTGGCCCATGCGGCAACCATCGGCAATTTCCTGATGGATGGCTTCCGCTCGCGTCTCGGCGCGGTCGCAGGGGTAGCCGAAATACGCGGCCAAGGGCTGATGATAGGCATCGAACTGGACAAGCCCTGCGGCGAGTTGGTTAAGCTGGCGCTGGATCAAGGGCTGCTGATCAACGTCACCGCCGATGACGTGATCCGGCTGCTGCCGCCTCTGGTGTTCACGCAGACAGAAGCGCAGCAACTACTGGACAAGCTGTGCCCGCTGGTAACTGATTTCCTGACAAAGAGCGCCTGATCATGGATGCCAATCCCATGGGCAACATCAAACATTTCTTGCAGTTCAATGACCTGACGCTGGAGGAACTAGAGCACATCTACAAGCGCACCGGCATCATCAAACAGCGCTTCAAGACCTATCAGCCCTACCATCCGCTGGCCGACCGCACGCTGGTGATGATTTTCGAGAAGAATTCCACGCGCACCCGCCTCTCGTTCGAGGCCGGGATGCAGCAGCTCGGCGGCTCCGCCATCTACCTCAACACGCGCGACACCCAGCTCGGGCGCGGCGAGCCGGTGGAAGACGCGGCGCAGGTCATCTCGCGCATGAGCGACATCGTGATGATTCGCACATTCGAGCAGAGCATTATCGAGCGTTTCGCGCAAAATTCGCGTGTGCCGGTGATAAACGGCCTGACCAACGAATACCATCCCTGCCAAATACTCGCCGACATCTACACCTACATCGAGCATCGCGGCAGCATCAAGGGCAAGACCGTGGCATGGATAGGCGATTCCAACAACGTGTGCAACACCTGGCTGCAGGCGGCGGAAGTGTTCGGTTTCAACGTGCATGTATCCACCCCGCCCGGCTATGAAGTGGAACCGGAGCGCGCCGGATTGTTCGGCGAAGACAATTACGAAGAATTTGCCAACCCGATGGATGCCGCGCGCAACGCCGACCTCATTACCACCGACGTGTGGACCTCGATGGGCTTCGAGCGCGAGAACGACGCGCGCCGCAAGGCTTTTGCCGACTGGATCGTGGATGTGGAGATGATGTCGGTCGCCAAGAAGGACGCCCTGTTCATGCACTGCCTGCCCGCGCACCGCGGCGAGGAAGTGGATGCCGCCGTGATAGACGGGCCGCAATCGGTGGTGTGGGACGAGGCGGAGAACCGTCTGCATGTGCAGAAGGCACTGATGGAATTTCTGCTGCTGGGGAAGATAAACAGCTAATGCAGGGCGGGCTCTGCCCGCCACTAACATCCCCTCCCCCTTCCCGGGGGAGGGCTGGGGAGGGGGTAGTAACGTTCGGCGACAACTTAACGTCTTCACCCC
>JBGPSQ010000247.1:0-3706 GCA_041490205.1 Gallionellaceae bacterium | reverse complement strand
TCCTCATCACCCTCCTTGTTGCGTCACTATTAAGCACATACGCGGGACCCGCAATCGCTGATTACGACTTCAACCTTGAGGTAAGATGCCTGGGTCGCCCAAATGAAGAATGTCTTTCTACAGTCAAAGCAGCCTGTCAGGCTGCTGGTGGTATCTGGACGGGACAAATTATTGGCCGGGGAAGGCTTTGGGGGTGCAATTTCCCAACAAAGGATGGGGGAAAGCCATGCAAAACCAAGAATGACTGTCAGGTGGCCTGCATTCCAAACAAAGAAATGACCGCTTGTGCCTGTTACGGATACAGAAAAATTCCAAAGGGGTTTGTTAGAGAATGTACCGCCAATGGAATTGAAGCCTTCAATCTGGACTGATCTATTGCCCACCATGCGAACTGAATGTTTCACGTGAAACATTTGAGTGTTCCTTCCCCCTATCAGGGGGAAGGCCGGGATGGGGGTGCAAACGACAGACTACAGCTACCCTGACACTTCTACCCCCACCCTCCCCCTGCAAGGGGGAGGGGACTCAGGCTACTTCCCAATACAAAAACCGCTGAATATCTCCCCCAGCAGGTCGTCCGAGGTAAATTCCCCGGTGATGGAATTCAGCGCCTCCTGCGCCAGGCGCAGTTCCTCGGCAAAAAGCTCCATCTGCACCATCACCCCGGCCGCGCTTTTCACGTGTTCGTGTGCCACGGCCAGCGCCTGCACGTGGCGCTCACGCGCCATGAATACCCCGGCTTCCTGGTGCCAGCCGATGACGGTGAGAATCTTTTCCCGCAATAAATCCAGTCCCTCGCCGGTCTTGGCGGAAAGGTAGACGCTGTAGCCGTGGCTGGCTTCTTTCGCCCGGGTGATTTCGCCGCTCAGGTCTATTTTGTTGAACACCCTGACGCACGGCACACCCTCGGGAAGGGCGTCGATGATCTTCTGCTCGTCCGGCCCCATGCCCCGTACCGCGTCCAGAATCAGCAAGACGGCATCGGCCTTCTGCACCGCGCCGTGGGTGCGCGCGATGCCCATCTGCTCCACTTTGTCCTGCGCCTCTCTGAGACCTGCGGTGTCCATGATATGCAGCGGTACGCCGTTGATCTGGATCGCTTGGCGGATAACGTCGCGCGTGGTGCCGGGAATCTCGCTCACCAGCGCCACCTCTTCCCCGCTCAGTTGGTTTAGCAGGCTGGATTTGCCCACGTTCGGCTGCCCGACCAGCACGATGTGTGCGCCCTCGCGCAACAGGCTTCCCTGCCCGGCGACTTTGCGGGTTTTTTCCAGTTCGGCAAGCAAGTCTTCCAGGTCTGCCATTCGCATGGCCTGCGTATGCTCGTCTATTTCTTCTTCCGGAAAATCCAGCATCGCCTCGGTCAGCATTCGCAGCCGGATCAACCTTTCCACCAGTTCGTGCACCACCTGCGAAAATTCTCCCTGCAGGGAGCGCATGGCGGATTTTGCCGCCTGCCCGGTGGTGGCATCGATCAGGTCGGCCACGCTTTCGGCCTGGGCCAGATCCAGCTTGTCGTTGAGAAAGGCGCGTTCGGTGAATTCGCCGGGGCGGGCGAGCACCGCGCCCAACTCCAGGCAGCGCTGCAAGACCAACTGCATGACGGCCACGCCGCCGTGGCCCTGCAATTCGAGGACGTCTTCTCCGGTATAGGAATGCGGCGCGGGAAAATACAGCGCAATGCCGTCGTCCAGGGTGTTGCCCTGAGCATCGAGAAAATGAGCGTGGGTCGCCAGGCGGGGCTGCGGTTGCCTGCCCAAAATGGAAAGGGCAAAACCAGAAAGGTTTTGCCCCGAAACACGAACTACCCCTATGCCCCCCCTGCCGTGGGCAGTCGCAACTGCCGCTATGGTTGTGGGATTGTCGGCCACTTTCTCAGTCAGGTTTCTTGACCTTGTCCTTGTCTTTTTCGGCGTTGCGGGTGATGACCCACTGCTGAAGGATGGACAACGCGTTGTTCACCACGGAATAAAGCACCAGCCCGGCGGGGAAGAAGAAGAACACCACGCCGAAGATGATCGGCATAGTCTGCATGATCTTCGCCTGCAAAGGATCGGGCGGCGTCGGGTTGAGCCTGGTTTGCAGCAGCATGCTGCCTGCCATCAACAGCGGCAACACGTAATACTGGTCGGGCGAGGACAAATCCTGAATCCAGCCCACGAAAGGCGCATGGCGCAGCTCGACGCTCGCCAGAATCGCCCAATACAGCGAAATGAACACCGGGATCTGGATCAGCATGGGCAGGCAGCCGCCCATCGGATTGATCTTCTCGGTCTTGTACAACTCCATCATCGCCTTGTGCAGGCGCTCACGGTCGTCGGCATATTGCTGCTTGATCTTTTCCAGCTTCGGCGCCACCAGGCGCATCTTGGCCATCGAGCGATAGCTCGCCGCGGACAAGGGGAAGAAAATCAGCTTGATGCCGAGGGTGAGGATGATGATCGCCACACCCCAGTTATGCACCCAGCCCTCGATGTACGAAAGGCCGATGAACAACGGCTTGGAAATCGGCGTCAGCAGGCCATAATCCACCGTCAATCCCAGCCCGGGCGCGACATCATCCAAGTTAGACTTTGCGGGACCGGCATACAGCGTGGCGCTGGCGCTGCCGCTCATGCCCGGCTCAATGGCGGGAACCGTTAAACGAGTTCCTATACGGTACTGCTTGTTGCCCAGCGACTCCGCATAGTTCTTGCGCTGCAAACCGTTCTTGGGAAACCAGGCCGCCGCAAAATAATGCTGCAGCATCGCCACCCAGCCGTTATTGGATTCCTGGGCAAAGGTGGCCTTGTTTTTCTCGATGTCGGAAAAAGCAACTTTCTGGTACTTGGCTTCCTCGGTATAGACAGCAGGCCCCGTATAAGTAGGCACAAACCTAGAGTCTCCTTCGGGCGTGCTGTCGTCGCGCACCAGCTCAAAATAGGCATCTGTCGTAACAGGTGTTTTACCTTTATTATCAATCTCATAACTCACATCGATCAGATAAGACCCGCGATGGAAGGTATAAGTCTTGGTGACGGTGGCGCCGGAAGCAGTCGTGGCCGTCAATTTTACCTGGACGGAATCCTTGCCCTCTGCGAGCTGGACATTGTCGTCAGTGAAAGTAAATTCGGTGTTGTGGTTGGGCAAATCCGTGCCGGTCAAACCCGAACGCGCGATGAAAACGCGGTCATCCTTCTTATGCATCAGGGCATAGGGCTTGTCGCTATCGGTCGCGCGGTGCTGAAGCAATTCCAGGCGCTGCAACGTGCCGCCCAGCGTATTGATCTCGGCGGAAAGCGTATCGGTCTTGACCAGAATCTTGTGCCCGGACTTGGCGACTGCCTCATTGCCCGGCACCGCTGCGGCAGCAGTGGCAGCCTGGGCTCCGCTTTGCGCCGCAGGGGCCGAAGCACCGGTAGCCGCCACCCCAGAGGCTGCAACGGAAGCCTCCAGCGGCACCACCGGATGCTGCGAACGCTGCCAGCTATCCCATAGCAAGAACAGTGAGAAGAAAAATATCAGCGACAGGAAAATGCGTTGAAAATCCACGTGACTCTACCTAAGTTCTATGGAACGGGGTCGTAACCGCCAGGATTCCATGGGTTGCAGCGAAAAATCCTCTTCAAACTCATCCAACCGCCTGCAAGCGCGCCATGTTTGGCGATCGCTTCGCTGGCATATTGCGAACACGTGGGAGTAAATCGGCAGGAAGGCGGAGACAGCG
>JBGPSQ010000246.1:0-3729 GCA_041490205.1 Gallionellaceae bacterium | reverse complement strand
GGCGCATGTTGCCGCTGTTGCGCGCCCATGGCGCGAAGCTGATGCTCAATGGCGAGGTGGAACTGGCGCGGGAAACGGGAGCCGATGGCGTGCAGTTGACGGCTGCGCAATTGGCTGGCCTGGACACACGCCCGGATGTTGAGTGGTGCGCGGCTTCTTGCCACGATGCGGATGAACTGCACCGGGCGGTGGCGCTTGGCTGTGATTTTGCAATGCTGAGCCCGGTGTTGCCCACAATGTCGCATCCGGGGGAGCCTGCGCTGGGGTGGGATAAATTTTCCGAGGTCATAACAGACTGCCCTATCCCTGTTTATGCGCTGGGCGGGTTGCAGCTATCCGACATGGAAACCGCCTGGCAGAATGGCGCACACGGGGTGGCGCTGCTGCGTCAGGCGTGGCCTGCGGGGTCGTCTCCCTGATCCTGCGGCGGTTCGTCTTCGGGAACGCGGTAGCCCTCGTTCGCCCACTGGCCCAGGTCTATCAGCTTGCAGCGCTCGCTGCAAAACGGCCGAAAAGGGCTTTCTTCACCCCACACCACGTCCTTGCCGCATTGCGGGCAAGCGACCACGGGCTTCTTCTTTGTCTGCATCATCTTTTCCGGCGCCATCCTTAACAGGGTGTTAGAGCGAGCAGAAAATCAGGTCAAATTCCACGTCATGGTCGAAAAGCGTGGTCTTGGCCGCGTAGTTGGCACAAATGAAGCGTATGCTCAACGCATATTTGTTAGCGCTTACTTCAGGGACACAGGGCAATTTTTCGTCCAGGATGATGCGCAGCATTTGCGCCATGCGCCCGCCCTGCATTTGCTGGAAGTTGCCGTGTTGCGCGGTAAGATGGTGTTCCTTGCCGCTTTCGCGCAATAGCTTGAGCACGATGGACATGGCGCGTCTGACCGGTTCCAGGGGCTCCATCCAACCGATCAAGTAGCGCCGCCTTGTTTCAGCATTCTGCTGTTGCCAGTAGTGGTATGAGGGCAAATCGAATTCGCAGGTGCCGCCGGGGATGCTGGCGCGCTGCTTGATTGCCATCAGCCATTCGTTGTCCCGCAGGGGCTGCCCGACTTTGCCGTTGATGACCAGCAGGGATTCGGCACAGCGCTCGATTTTGTCCAGCACCGCGCTCAAGGCGTCTTCCGAAACATCGGGATTGTCATGCAACGACATCAGCATGCGCTTCTGTCGATCGAGTTCCTGAAGAAGGTCGGCCTTCAGGTCGGCGCGGCTGGCGACCTCGATCAGCTCGAACAGGACTTCTATGGCGGCATGGTGGTCTGTGCCGCTGTCGCGGTCGATGAAATGGTTCACCCGGGCGTAAAGATCTTCGAGGCGCAGCATGGTGCGCACCCGCTCATTGAGGGGAAACTCATAAGTAATCACGGTGCCGGGCCAAAGGCGCCGCTCCAATTCCATTGCACCCTGGCCGCTGCGGCGCGTTCTGCGCCCGCTCCTCGCTGCGCCCCCCGCATGGCTTTTGCCTCTCGCTTTTCGCTGCCTGGTCTCACTTTTGGGCTGGAACCGGAATTAAAGGTTGTTGGACTGGGCGAAAGATATATTGGGCGAGGCATGGCGTCAACCGCCCTTGGCCGCTCTTCATGACGGACGGGAGGCGATTTCGGACGAACGGCCCAGGTAAATCCGGTGCAGGTGCGCCACCTGGGCGTGCAATTCTTCCATATTTCCGTCGTTGTGAATGACATCGTCGGCCAGTTTCAGGCGCTCGGCGCGGGAGATTTGCCGTGCCATGATGGCGCGCACCTCCCCTTCCGTCAGTCCGCTGCGCCGCATGGTTCGCGCAATCTGGGTCTCTTCCGGGCAATCCACCACCAGCACCCTTTGCACCAGTTCACGGTAATTTTTCGCCTCGAACAACAATGGCACAACCAGCAATATGTATGGGGAGTGAACGACCGCTTGCGCTTGCGCAAGCATCTCGGCACGAATCAGCGGGTGCAGGATAGCTTCCAGTTTTTGCTTCGCAGCGTCATCGGAAAACACCAACCCGCGCATCCCGGCTCGGTCCAGCCCACCCTGTTCATTGAGATATTCCTTGCCAAATTCCTCCCGTACCCTGGGGTTGGCTGCACCACCCGCCTGGGTGAGTTGGTGCGAGATGGCGTCGCTATCTATGACCGCGATTCCCTGCTCATGGAACAGCGCGGCGACAGTGCTTTTGCCACTGCCGATGCCGCCGCTCAGGCCGACGCGGTACTTCATTGCATGGAAAAAAGTTGCAGGTAGCTATGAGTAAGTGTTTGCCCCCAGAGCAGGGCAATCAGCCCGCCCCCCGCAAGGTAGGGGCCGAAGGGGATAGGGACGTTACGGCCATGGCGAACGGCCACAATGAGCACTATGCCGATTATCGCACCCACCGCAGACGAGAGCAGGATGATCATAGGCAGCATCTGCCAGCCCAGCCATGCGCCGAGCGCGCCGAGCAATTTGAAATCACCGTATCCCATGCCTTCCTTGCCCGTCGCCAGCTTGAACAGCCAGTACACGCTCCACAAGGCCAGGTAGCCCGCAACGGCCCCAAGGACCGCGCTGCGCAGATCGGTATAAGTCCCCGCCAAGTTGAAGAGCAGCCCCAGCCACAGCAACGGCATGGTAATGCCGTCCGGCAACAGTTGCGTATCCAGGTCAATGAAAGTGAGCGCAATCAGCGCCCAGATCAGCAACAACGCCCCCAGGCCGGCTGCGCCGAACCCGAAGTGCCATGCGGCATAGGCGCTCAGTATGCCGCTCAGCGCCTCTACGATGGGATAGCGTGCGGAGATCGGCGCTTTGCAGCCCCTGCACTTGCCGCGCAGCACCAGGTAGCTGAGAATGGGCACATTCTCCAGCGGGCCTATCTTGTGACCGCAATGCGGGCAGGCCGAACCCGGCTTCATGAGGTTGTAAGCAGGAAGCGTAGCTGCTTGCTTGCCGTTGAGCTCGTCGCACTGCGCCTGCCATTCGCGCTCCAGCATTTTGGGCAGGCGATGGATCACTACGTTCAGGAAGCTGCCTATCAGCAGCCCCAGAATCCCGGCAAGGGTGGCGAAGTAATGGGGGAAATCCTGCAACAACCCGATAAATGAATCCATCTGGTCAGCAACTCCCCGCGCGAGCGCGCTTGCGGCGTGACATCAAGCTATCCATTACCCGCTGACCGCTTCGCCCATCTTGAAGATGGGCAGGTACATCGCAATCACCATGCCGCCGATCAAGGTACCCAGCACCACCATGATGATGGGCTCCATCAGACTGGCCAGCGCTTCCACCGCATCATCCACCTCGGCCTCATAAAAATCAGCCACCTTTGACAACATTGCGTCGAGTGAGCCTGCTTCCTCGCCAATGGATGTCATCTGGATCACCATGCTGGGGAATACTTCAGTATTCTGCATTGCCACGGTCAGTGAGCTGCCGGTACTGACTTCGCGCTGGATTTGCTTGGTTGCGTCGTAATACACCACGTTGCCGGAGGCGCCCGCCACGGAATCGAACGCTTCCACCAGCGGCACGCCGGCGGCGAACATGGTGGACAAGGTACGCGCCCAGCGGGCTATGCTGGCGATGCGCATCAAGGGCCCGAATATTGGCACTTTCAGCATCAACCTGTCCATGGCATCCTGCAATTTCTTGTTTCTCTTCCAGGAATAGAAGAATGCATACAGCCCGCCACCAGTAATGCCGAATATCGCCCACCACCATTTCACGAAGAAATCGGATATGCTCATGACGACCAACG
>JBGPSQ010000245.1:0-3746 GCA_041490205.1 Gallionellaceae bacterium | reverse complement strand
GGAACTCGCGCTACGCGCTCAAACAGTCCTCGCCGACACCCCCTGACCAGCCTGCGCTACTCGGCGGCGCACAGGGGAAGGAAAAGAGAAGGTGTTGTGTGCGCAAGCGCACTATTCTTAGGTATCGTAGGTGACGTAGCTGGCGCTACGTCACCTACTGAGTTTCGTTGAACTCAACGCATCCCGACGCGCTTCATATCGTCTACACAAGAAAGGAAATCAAGTGCATCTCAATAAATATGTTCTCGCCCTCCTTGCAGTGTCTCTCATCGGTTGTGAAAGTGTATCAAGCTTTATAAAGGAGAGAGATGACGCTGATGAGCAGGCCTATGTTAGCAACGCACAAGAGTCTTGCAAACGATATGGTTTCACCGAAAAAACAGACGCGTTTTTTCAATGTGTTCAAAATGACGTGATTGCAGCGAAAGCACGGGATGCGAAATCGGCGAAACATGATGACTATGTTCCAAGTGTCCCTGGTGCACCCAGCACACGAACTTCATGTACAAAGACAATTATGGGCATGGATTGCACAACTCAGTGAACTATAGCGCCCCAATAAAGCCCAGCGTGGTAGATGGGTGGAGCATCGCGATACCCATCAGCAGCCAGCGTAGCGCAAGCTACGCTGGCGACATAACCAAAAAGTGTGCGCGTAGCGCACACAACAACAACTTCTGCTGTTCAATCCCCTGTGCGCCGCCGAGTAGCGCAGGCTGGTCAGGGGATGTCGGCGAGGACTGTTTGAGCGCGTAGCGCGAGTTCCGCAGCCGCCTGACCAGGCGAGCAACGCAGGGTACCCCCGAAGGGGGCGGCAAACCGGGGGCGCCTTCTTTTGGTTCCTTTTCTTGGCAAGACAAGAAAAGGAACTTGCTGCCGGGCAACCCCCGGCGGTTTCCGTTGAGTACAGCTCAATCCATGCGAGTCATGTGCGAATAAATTCGCACCTACAGGTGCAACCTTCACCTTCTCGGCAAGACAACGAAGTACTGTGCAGACTTACCTTCCAACCCCGCCGCTACGCGGCGACCCTTCGACAAGCCTGTCTTGAGCGAAGTCGAAAGGCTCAGGGCGAACGGTCTGGGGGAGCTTACTGGCGCACCCCCGCACAAAAAACACCCTACGCCTTCGGCGGCTCCAAACTAGTCACACGAAACTGAAAATTCCCCGCCCTGCGGTCGGCGAAATAATGTTCCAGGGTATAGCGCACAGGCCGGAAGGCAAGCTCATCCCAGGGGATTTCACCTTCCTTGAACAGTTTCACTTCCAGGCTTTCAATGCCGGGACTGAAATCGAGGTCCAGCAGGCGGGCGCGGAACAGCAGTTGCACCTGGCTGATGTAGGGCAGGTTGTAGAGGGCGTACAGTTCGCCGATTTCCACGCGCGCGTTGGCTTCTTCCAGGGTTTCGCGCGCGGCGCCTTCCATCGAGGTCTCGTCGTTTTCCATGAAGCCTGCGGGCAGGGTCCACAGTCCGTAGCGGGGCTCGATGGCGCGCAGGCACAGCAGGATGCGCCCGTCTTCCCATTCCGGGATGGCGCCGACGATCAGTTTGGGATTGTAGTAGTGGATGCCGCCGCAGACGGTGCAGATGTGGCGCTCGCGGTGGTCATCCGGCGGCATGCGCAGTTCGACAGGTGCGCCGCATTCTGGACAGAATTTCATGCCGCCTTCAATTGTCCGGCGCCGGTCGTCACGGCTTGGCGTTTTGCGGAAACGCCGGGGAGGGTTTTCCGCTCGTCTTGGTGTTCAGGTCGAGCACGCGCTGCGAGTCATCGCGCAACTGTTTCAGGTCCAGGGCGTCGTAGGCTTGAACCATGAGTTGCAGCGCATCCAATGTTTGCGGCGTTTGGGGGAAATCGTTCAGCACCGCGCTGGCGCGGTTCAGGGCGGCCACGTATGCCCCCCGGCGCATGTAATAGCGGGCGACGCCGATTTCATGGCTCGCGAGCGTGTTGGCGAGGTACTGCATGCGCAGCCTGGCATCGGGCACGTATATGCTGTTGGGGAAGCGGACAACCAGGTCCTTGAATGCGTCGAACGAATCCTGCACGTTTTGTGGATCGTGCTCCGAGAGGTCGCGCGGAACCCAGGAGCTGAACATGCTGAGGTCGGCGTTGAAGTTGATCACGCCTTTCAGGTAATAGATGTAGTCCAGCCGCGGGCTGGTGGGGTATTGCTTGATGAAGCGGTCCACCGCGGTCAGCGCTGCCTCGGGTTCGCTATGCTTGTAATAAGCGTAGGCGAGCTCCATCTGAGCTTGCTGGGCATAGGGGCCATAGGGGTACTTCGAAAGCAGCGACTCCAGCACTTTGGCGCTTTTTTCGTAGCTGTGATCGGCCATTTCGTTCATGGCTTCGGCATACATTTCCTCGGGCGGCCGCGATTTTCCGCCAGCGCTGATGTCGGACGGGGAATGGGTGGTGCCGCAGGCAGTTAGCGTAAGCAGCAGGATTAAGGCTAAACTATGGCGCATGACTGAATCCGAAATGACATCGCGTAATTATACATCCCCTGACGTTTCCTCGCTCGCGTTCACCGTGCCGGGTGATTGTGCCGGCTTGCGCCTGGATCAGGCGCTGGCAAGGCTGATGCCGGAATATTCGCGCAGCCGCTTGCAGGAATGGATCGCTCAGGGGCTGGTAACGGTGGAAGGCGCTGCCGCCACGGTGAAACAGAAGGTGTGGGGCGGCGAGCATGTCGAGGTGTCGCCGCTGGCACATCCCTCGGAGCAGCCGTACCTGGCGGAAGACATCGCCCTGGACGTGGTTTATGAAGACGACAGCATACTCGTCATCAATAAGCCCGCCGGGCTGGTGGTTCATCCCGGCAGCGGCAACTGGGAGGGAACGCTGCTCAATGCACTCTTGCACCACGCGCCGCAACTGGCGGAAATTCCGCGCGCAGGCATCGTGCACCGGCTGGACAAGGATACCAGTGGATTGCTGGTGGTAGCCAAGACGTTGATCGCGCAAACCGCCTTGGTGCGGCAGTTGCAGGCGCGCAGCATGCACCGCGAATACTATGCGCTGGTGTATGGCGAAGTGGCGCGCAGCGGCACGGTGGATGCGCCCGTCGGGCGGCATCTCGCGCAGCGCACCAAGATGGCTGTGGGTGAGCACGGCAAGCCCGCCGTCACCCATTACAGCGTGGAGGAGCGGTTTCCCGCCTCTTCGACAGGCTCAGGGCAGGGCTGCACGCTGCTCCGCTGCAAGCTGGAGACCGGCCGCACGCACCAGATTCGCGTACACATGGCTTCCATCCACCACCCGTTGGTGGGCGACCATACTTACCTCAAGGGTCCGCAAAAATGTTCGCCGCAACTTCGCCCCATCCTTGTTTCCTTCCCGCGACAGGCCTTGCATGCGGCGCAGCTCGGGCTGGAGCATCCCGAAAGCGGCGAGTGGATGGAATGGCAGGCGCCCATGCCGCAGGACATGCAGCAATTGCTGACGCAGGTCAGGAGCGCCTCCAGAGAAATCAGCTAGCCACGGATTAACACGGATGTTCACGGATAACAAAACATGGAATAGATATTTTCAGCAACCAGCGGTTTTCTTCCGTGTAAATCCGTGTTCATCCGTGGCTAAATGACTTTTTGTTGAATCACATGAAACTGCTTGATTGCATCATTCCCGACTGGCCTGCGCCGCCGAACGTGAAGGCGCTGCAAACCACGCGCCGGGGCGGCGGGAGCGTTGCGCCATACGACAGCCTCAACCTGGGCGACCATGTCGGCGATTCGCCG
>JBGPSQ010000244.1:0-3750 GCA_041490205.1 Gallionellaceae bacterium | reverse complement strand
GTCGGGGTGATTGTGCAATACGGCGGACAGACTCCGCTGAAGCTGGCGCACGGGCTGGAGAAAAACGGCGTGCCCATCATCGGCACCACGCCCGACATGATAGATTGCGCGGAAGACCGCGCACGCTTCCAGCAGATGCTGCATAAGCTCAACCTCAAGCAGCCGCCCAACCGCATTGCCAGCAACGAGCAGGATGCACTCGCAGGCGCAGCCGAAATCGGCTACCCGCTGGTGGTGCGCCCCTCCAACGTGCTGGGCGGGCGCGCCATGGAGATCATCCACGCCCAGTCCGACCTCGAGCGCTATATGCGCGACGCCATGGAAATGGCCAAGACGTTCCCTGAGCGCATGCCCATCCTGCTGGATCGCTTCCTCAACGACGCCATCGAGGTGGACGTGGACGCCGTGTCCGACGGCAAACAGGTGGTCATCGGCGGCATCATGGAACATATCGAGGAGGCGGGCGTGCATTCCGGCGACTCGGCCTGCTCGCTGCCGCCGTACTCCCTCTCGGCCGCCATGCAGGACGAACTGCGCCGCCAGACCGTCGCCATGGCAAAATCGCTCAACGTGGTGGGTCTCATGAACGTGCAATTCGCCATCCAGGGCGACACCGTCTATGTGCTGGAAGTGAATCCGCGCGCCTCGCGCACCGTGCCGTTCGTGTCCAAGGCCACCGGCCAGCCGCTGGCCAAGATCGCCGCGCGCTGCATGGCGGGCCAGAGCCTGGCTGCGCAGGGCGTGGCCGGGGAAACCATCCCGCCGTATTACTCGGTCAAGGAAGCGGTGTTCCCCTTCATCAAGTTCCCCGGCGTGGACGTGATCCTGGGACCGGAAATGAAATCCACCGGCGAAGTGATGGGCATGGGCGAGACCTTTGCCGAAGCCTTCGTTAAATCGCAACTGGCGGCGGGGGTCAAGCTGCCCACCTCCGGCAAGACCTTCATCAGCGTGCGAAATGCAGACAAGGCGGGTATCGTGGAAATCGCGCGCAGCCTGCACGAACGCGGCTTCACCGTGCTGGCCACGCGCGGCACGGCGGCGGTGATCGCCGCAGCGGGCGTGCCGGTCACGGTGGTGAACAAGGTGGCGGAGGGCCGCCCCCATATCGTGGACATGATCAAGAACGGCGAAGTGAGCTTCATCGTCAACACCGTGGACAACAAGCGCAGCGCGATGCAGGATTCCTATTCCATCCGCCATGCAGCCTTGCAGGGCAGGGTGACGTATTACACCACCCTCGCAGGCGCGCGCGCGGCCTGCCTGGGCATGCAGCATTTGGCTGAATTACAGGTTTACGACGTGCAGGCGCAGCATAAGCGCCTGATCCATCAAGCAGGGGGAAGAGCATGAGCAAGATTCCATTGACGGTATTGGGCGCAGAATTGATGCGCAGTGAGCTGCACAACCTGAAGACTGTTGAACGCCCGGCAGTGATCCTCGCCATCGCCGAGGCGCGCGCCCAGGGCGATTTGTCTGAAAACGCGGAATACGATGCCGCCAAGGAACGCCAGGGCTTCATCGAAGGCCGCATCGCGGACCTGGAGGGCAAGCTGGGCAGCGCCCAGGTGATAGACCCGAAGAGCATCAACGCCGACGGGCGCTGCGTGTTCGGCGCCACCGTCAAGCTGGAGGATGTGGGCAATGGCGACGTTGTGACCTACCAGATTGTCGGTGACGACGAGGCCGACATCAAGCAGTGCAAGATTTCCATCAGTTCCCCGATTGCACGCGCCCTGATCGGCAAATACAGCGGCGATGTCGCCGAAGTGCAGGCGCCGGGCGGCGTGCGGGAATACGAAGTGGTGGATGTCCGGTATATATAGTTGGTAGTCGTTAGCCGCTAGAAGTTAGTTTCCGGCAGCCATTAACTAACGACTAACGACTAGCTACTGACGACTGCCTAGCTGCTTCTTGGTCTGCGGCTTGCCCCTGCGGCGTGCGGGTTTCTTGGCCGGCTCGTCTTCCAGGGGCCGATAGATCACCAGGATTTTGCCGATGTGCTGCACCGGGGCGGCGTTTAGCTGCCCGCAAATCTCCTGCATCATGGCCTCACGTTCTTCGCGTTCCCCGGTGGCGCGTATCTTGATCAGTTCGTGGATTTTCAGGGTGCGGGCGATTTCTTCCAGCACGGCAGGGGTGAGCCCGGCATTACCTATGATAACAGTAGGGTTGAGCGAGTGAGCGCGCGCCTTAAGATTTTGGCGCTGGAGGACGGTGAGGGATAACATGAAAAATTCCGGTCAGGGCGCATTTCGCGCAAGTGGCGTATTTTAAGCGATGAAGAGAAGCAAGACCAGCAAACAATGGATGATGGAGCATGTGAACGATCCTTATGTGCAGCGCGCACAGAAGGAAGGCTACCGTTCGCGCGCGGCTTACAAACTGCTGGAAATCGCCGAGCGCGACCATCTGCTCAAGCCCGGCACGGTGGTGGTGGACCTGGGCGCCACCCCCGGGGGCTGGTCGCAGGTGGCCGCAGCCCGCGGATGCCGGGTGATCGCCCTCGACTTGCTGCCCTTGCAGCCGCTGCCGGGGGTTGAATTCATCCAGGGCGATTTCCGCGAGGATGCGGTGCTGGCAGAACTGGAAGCCTGCCTGGGGGGCAAGCCGGTCAACCTTGTAATTTCCGACATGGCGCCCAATATCAGTGGCATTGGGATGGCCGACCAGGCGCGCGCCATGCATTTAGCGGAACTGGCGCTGGAATTCGCGTCTAACCATTTAGAGCCCGGCGGTTCGTTCCTGGTCAAGGTGTTCCAGGGCGCGGGTTTCGAGGATTTTATGCGGCTCATGCGCACCCGTTTTGCCAGGGTGGTGGCGCGCAAGCCCGGCGCCTCGCGCGACCGCAGCAGCGAACAGTATCTTTTGGGGCTGGAAAAGCTTGAGTAAAGGCAAAATACAGTGTTTAATGGAACCTCATGGGGTGGTTTGCCCCATGCCAGTCGGAGGCAAATTTGAATAATTTATTTAAAAGCATCGGAATATGGCTGATAGTGCTGGTGGTGGTGTTGACCGTGGTCAACCAGCTCAGCACGCACAACCCGATGCAGAGCGCGCAAAAGCCGGTTCCGGTGAGCTATTCGCAATTCATGGGCGAGGTCAAGGCGGGCCATGTCACCAAGGTCCTGATCGACGGGCATAACCTGACCGCGACCACCGACGACAACAAGACCCTCCTCACCTATGCGCCGCCCGACCTGTGGATGATTAATTCCCTGCTCGATGCCAAGGTCGAGGTGGAAGCCAAGCCCGATGAAGGTCAATCGGTCCTGTTGAGCATACTCGCGCAATCCTTCCCCATCCTCCTGCTGGTCGGCGTGTGGATCTACGTCATGCGCCAGATGCAGGGCGGCGGCAAGGGGGTCGGCGCGTTCTCCTTCGGCAAATCGCGCGCGCGCATGCTGGACGATTCCAAGGAGCGCGTCACCTTCGGCGATGTTGCAGGCTGCGACGAGGCCAAGGAAGAAGTGAGCGAACTGGTCGATTTCCTGCGTGACCCTTCCAAATTCCAGAGCCTGGGCGGGCGCATCCCGCGCGGCGTGCTCATGGTGGGCAGCCCCGGCACCGGCAAGACCCTGCTGGCCAAGGCCATCGCGGGCGAGGCCAAAGTGCCTTTCTTCTCGATTTCCGGCTCCGACTTCGTCGAAATGTTCGTCGGCGTGGGTGCTGCGCGCGTGCGCGATATGTTCGAGCAGGCCAAGAAGCAATCTCCCTGCATCGTATTCATTGATGAAATTGATGCGGTCG
>JBGPSQ010000243.1:0-3752 GCA_041490205.1 Gallionellaceae bacterium | reverse complement strand
GGTCGAAGCCCCTGCGGTTGAGTACCAGACAGGTAAAACGCACATCCGCGCTGCGCGGCAGCGCGGCGAGCAGCCGCTCGGCGTCCGCCATCTGCGGGACCTTCTTCGGGTTGACGAAGCTTGCGACTTCGATTCGGCGCACGCCGCACTCAAGCGCGCGCTTGATGAACTTGTCCGCCAGGGACGGGCGTTCCGCAAGCAGGGACGAGGGACCTTCGTCGCCCAGACCCGCATCCGCGACATCTCCGGGTTCGGCAGTTTCAGCCAGGATATCAAGGCACGCGGGCTGGTCCCCGGTTCTCAGGTGCTGCTATTCAAAGAAATCGAGCCGGAACCTGACGTGCGCGAAAGATTGCGTCTTGCCGAAGGGGAGCATGTATACCTGCTCAAGCGTTTGCGGCTGGCGAATGATGAGCCGGTGGCCGAGGAGACAGCCTATCTCCCCTGTCGTTTTTTTCCAGGGCTGGTGGATGAAAATTTGACCAACAAATCGTTGTATGCCATCTTGACTGAAAAATACCAGATCGTACCCACCTGGGCCGATGCCGAAATTGAAGCCAGGGAATCCACGAAAGAGGAGGCTTCTCTGTTGAAAATGGAGACCGGAAAATCTGTCCTTGCTGCGCGCCGGGTGACTTTCGCAGCGAATTATGATGCCATAGAGACAGTTGATTCCGTCTACCGCGGTGACCGTTTTACTTTTTACACCGGCCGGCAGTTCATTGGATGATAAGCATGGTGCTCTCCCCTTTGATTGAATCCCTGCGCGAAGGCCTGATTGTTTCCTGCCAGGCTTTGCCCGATGAGCCGCTCTTTGGCGTGCAGCACATGGCAGCCATGGCGCGCGCGGCTGTCGCGGGTGGTGCAGTCGCAATCCGTGCCAATGGACCCGATGATATCGCAGCGATTCGCAAAGCCGTCAGACTGCCCATCCTTGGCCTGTTCAAAGAGGACATTCCCGGTTGTGAGGTGCGAATTACGCCCACGCTTGAACACGCAGAAAAAATCGCCCGGGCTGGTGCTGACGTTGTTGCCGTCGACGCCACCCGGCGTGCCCGGCCCGGCAACTTATCAGTCAAAGACATGATTGACCATATCCACAAGGTTATTGGAAAACCAGTTCTCGCCGACGTGTCAACGCTCGATGAAGGGCTGGCCGCCGTTGAATCTGGCGCGGATTTCGTCGCGACAACGCTTTCAGGTTATACAGCATACAGCCCATCACAACCCGGCCCGGATTTTGTTCTGCTCGGAAAGTTGGTAAACCACCTAAAGCCGCTGGGGATCCCGGTGATTGCTGAAGGCCGCGTTTCAACGCCGCAAGAGGCTGTGCATGCCCTAGCGCTCGGCGCGCATGCCGTGGTGGTCGGCAGCGCTATCACGCGCCCGCAGTGGATTACGGCTCAGTTTTCCGGCGCGCTCAAAGAGGCTAGGAGGATATGACCCACATTGTCATCCTGCCGCTCGACGATCGTCCTGTCAATTATGATTATCCGCGCCGGCTGGCAGCGATTGCCGGGGCCCAGGTGGAACTGCCACTGCGCGAATGGTTGGGAAATCCCTGGCGAGGCTCGCAGCACGAGAAACTTGTCGATTGGCTGAGACAAACCGCCCCGGCTGCGGATGCGGTCATCGTCGCAGTGGATACGCTGGCGTATGGTGGATTGATTCCGTCACGCTCAGCCCCCGATTCATTTGAAATGGCTGCCCAAAGACTGAAAATCCTGCCCGAACTCAAAGCAGCCAACCCCGATCGACCTATTTACGCTTCCAGCGTCATCCAGCGGGTGAGCCGGGCAAATTCCAGCGAGGAAGAAAAGCCTTACTGGGCTGAGTATGGCAGCCGAATGTTCCGGCTGTCGTACCTGGAACACAAATCAGCGCTGAACGAGGCTTTAGGGGAGGAAATCGCTGAAAGAGACACGCTAAAGCAGGAAATCCCGGATAAAATCTATTCCGATTACATGGGGATTCGGGCGCGGAATCACAGAGTCAACCGGCATGTGCTCGATTTTGTCAAAAACGGCGCTGTAGACTACCTGCTCCTGCCCCAGGACGACACCGCTGATTACGGTTGGAACATCGACGAGGCTCGCAGCCTGCAGATGCTCATCCGGCGTGAAGGGTTGACAGAGCGCGCCATCACCTATCCCGGCGCGGACGAAATCGGCTGCCTTCTGCTGGCGCGCTGTATCTGCGCTGAAACCGGATTCCGCCCGAAAGTATTTCCGCGTTTCAGCAGTTCATCCTCGACTACGCTGGTCACCGAATACGAAGACCGGCCCATGCTCGAACTGCTCAAGGCGCACCTGGCACCGCTGGGTGGTATCGTCGCGAATGAGCCGGGCGATGCGGATTTTTTGCTTTTTATCAATGCTCCGGCGTTGAAACAAGGCGTGGGTGAATTGCAGTGGGCGGCGCAGTTTTCCAAAGAAGAATTGCGGCAGAAGGTCCCCGAAACGCTCAAGGAATATGCCGAAGAATTATTCACGGACGAATATTTCCAGGCCACCCGCCGCGAGATGCAGACTCCGCGCCGCAGCCCGGAGGAGTTTTGCTGCGCCGTGTTGGAGGCTGTCAGACAGGGGAAGAATATCGCGATAGCGGACGTGGCTTTTGTCAACGGCAGCGACCTAATTCTGGGCAATCAACTCATCCAACATCCGGAGATTGCCCGGCTGGCAGCGTATGGAGGCTGGAACACGGCCGGGAATACGCTTGGAACTGTCCTGGCCCAGGCTGCTATTTACACTGCCGCAAAGAAAAATGGATTCACACCAGCGCAACAAAAAGCGCACCTGGAGTTCCTTTTCCTGCGCTTTCTCGATGATTTTTGTTACCAGGCGCTAGAACGCTCCCTGAGCATGCTCGAGGACTTGCCCGCCTACGGACTGCTTCCCACCGAGGAACACCTTCCAGATGGAGAAATTGCCCGGGAAATCGGGAAAAAGGTGGCGAGGCGGTTGGAAAAACAGGCCCACAGGCTGGAAAAAACGTTCCAGTCGTCGGGATTGGTCAAAGCAGTAAACATCTCCAATATCCATCTGCCCTGGCAGCGCCTGTTCGAAATCGGTTTCGATGTAAAGATGGAACTCCCATGACGCTCTCCCCAGTTTCAATCACTGACAACTACTTTTTCCGCGAAAACCGCCGTTTCATTCCGATTGGCGCGCATTGGGTTCCGGCCAAAACCGGATTACAGTGGCCGCTCCAGTGGGACGAAGCCGACCTTGAAGCGGATTTCGTCAAAATGCAGGATTTGGGCTTCAACACGGTGCGTTTCGACCTGTTCTGGGCCTGGTTCGAGCCGCGACCGGGCGACTATAACCCCGAGGCTTTTCGCCAGTTTGATGTGTTCGTCCGTCTCGCCCACCAGTATGAGATTTATCTGCATCCCACTTTGTTCATCGGCGGGGAGGTGGGCGAGGCATTTTGGGATGTTCCCTGGCGGCAGGGACGCCATCCGCACGCTGACCACGAGATGCTGCGCCTGCAAACCGACCACGCCGCCGAATTTGCCCGCCGTTATCGCGGCGAAGCGGCCATCCTAGCCTGGGATTTGACCGATGAGCCACCCTACTGGATTGTAAGCGACCAGACCACCGACGCGATGGCCATCAACTGGACGCGCTTGGTAGCCGGAGTCATTCGCCGTGACGACCCGGAGCACGTGCTGTGCGTCGGCACGAGCATGGAGGATATGCACCACGGCCCCTTCCGCCCCGATAACCTGGCCGCCGAAGTGGACTTTT
>JBGPSQ010000242.1:0-3756 GCA_041490205.1 Gallionellaceae bacterium | reverse complement strand
TAGCCCTATGCCCAAGTGTAATGGTGCAGTTCTATACAAAATTCCATTGCGTGAACTAACCCACCAGCGCGGGATGAGCAGATGGATTTGTTCGATCCCCGCTGGCTGCGCACTGTTGTTTTGGCAACATGTGCCTTGTGAAATTTTAGTAAACTGTCCGTGCATGCTGGAAGATTGCATTCCGAAAGCAGGAATTACGGAAGCGGCCACTCGCAAACTACCCGATTGATCGAAAGGTGAGGGAATGAGGCACAGGCTAATATTATTTCCGGCCTTCATCGTGCTGCTCGGATTTTCCGCCCAGGCAAATGCTGCGGGCGCAGTCTCCTTCGGCAGCAAGGACACCGTCCGGTTTGTGGCCAACACCGGCATCAAGCTGGAAAACGGAAACAGCATGTACCTTGGGCGCCGCATCACGGTGAGTTCATTCGTATTGCCCTATAACATTCAAGACAATGGCTATGTATTGGCCGTCACGGGAGAGCCCGGCAATTACTCTCCCCTGCCCACCGGGCCGAAACTTCAAACGCTCCAGGCCAATGGTTTTCTTCCCCAGCCGCTCCCGTCCTTTCATCTTCGTATTGGAGATTACCTGGTTGGTTACGCGCTCTGGTGGGTGTTGCTGGCTATCGCGTTGCTGGTGTCATTCATCAGGAAGGCCCTGGAAAGGCGGGAGTACGGTGAAGACGAAGAACCCTGACCTCGCCCTGCCCTGCCTTTCAAACTACAGAGTTTATCCCATGGAAAAATCTGCGTTTTGGGTGTAGATTGCCCATGAGGCTTGCTGTCGCTGCCTGGGTTTATCGCTTCAATATTCACCGGGAGATTCGATGCGCAAACTGACGGATTATGTCGAGATTGCCGCCGGCGAATACTTGCAGGAGACAGGCAAGGGCGAACTGGACAACCTCTGGATTGCCGAGTTCTTCCAGGACTGCGGGGTGCTGGATGATTATCCCGCGCAGGATCTGGTCGGTTTTTACGCGTTGGTGCAAAAAGCGCTGACCCTGAAAATCGAGCGGGCCGAAAAACTGGCGCGCCTGGAACGGGAAAAATCCAGTCACTCCGCAAAGCGCCAGCGCGAGCCGTAATAGCGTAAACCGTTCTTCAGTTTTACGCCGCCTTCATCCCTAACTTTCATGCCCATAAAGGAGAGCTATCATGACTGTGATCAATAACCTTTGGCAGGAACAACTGCACGATATTTTCGTCACCACGCACCAGGGCCGCAAGCTCAGGCTGCGCATCGACCATGACAATTCCGGCTACAGCCTGGCTGGCGAGTTCTTCGAAATCGAGAACAAATCGTGGTACCTCGTGGAATTCTCGAAATCCAGGGCTCCGTACCCGGCAGCGCTGCTTGCCACTTGTCTCGAAAATCTCCAACGCGCCATGCAGAAGAAGTTTGACTTCATCGAGGAAATTCACAACACCACCAGCACCCCGATAGTCAGCCTCGAAAAACAGCAGGAAATTGTTTCCAGGATGGGTATTCCTGCGCAGTTCAGGCTGCATTAGGCAGATCGGCAACCTGGCGCCGGCTTGCGTTAATGGAGCAATGAACATGAGCGAATTTTATAATTTCCCGGTTCGTTCCCTGCACGAGAAAGCGCTGCGCCTCTCGGACTATGCTGGCAAGGTGGTGCTGGTGGTGAACACTGCCAGCAAGTGCGGCTACACGCCGCAATATGCAGGCCTCGAAGCGCTGTACCGCAAGTATGAAAATGACGGCTTCGTGGTGCTGGCCTTTCCCTGCAACCAGTTCGGCAACCAGGAGCCGGGCGACGCGAATACCATCGAGAACGCCTGCCTGGTCAACTACGGCGTCAGCTTCCCGGTGAGCGAAAAGATCGAAGTCAACGGGCCGGGCGCGCATCCCCTGTTCAACTGGCTGACCGCCCAATTGCCGGGCATCTTCGGGCGCAAGGTCAAATGGAACTTCACCAAGTTCCTCATCGGCCGCGACGGCAAACCCTTGCGCCGCTTTGCACCGATCACCAAGCCGGAGAAGCTGGAAGGTCACATCCGCCGCGCGCTGGGGCTGTAGATGAATGCCCGGCATTTCTTGCTCTTGATGCTGCTGTGCCTTGCCACAGCGCCTGCGCGGGCAGGCTCCGCAGCCCTCGCCTATGAAGAGCAGACGCTGGCGGTGGATGGGGAACGGCGCACGGTGCGCGTGCCCAAGGGCTACCGCCTGGAATTCCTCGCCCGGATGGATGCGCCGCGCATGCTGACCTTTGCAGCCAACGGCGATTTATTTGCAGGTTCGCAATCCGGCAAGGTGTACCGCCTGCCGCCTCCCTACACCAAGCCGGAGGTGCTCGTCGAGTTGGGCGATTATCCGCACAGCGTCGCATTCCGCCCGGGCGAAATTTTAATCGCGCGCACCGATGGCGTGTATCGCGCCCCATACCAACCCGGCCAGCCCGCAATCGCGCGGGATGCCGTGCAGTTGCTGGCGGCGCTGCCCGGGGGCGGCGGGCATAATAGCCGTACCGTGGGCGTGGGGCCGGATGGCCGGGTGTATGTGAGCCTGGGCATCCAGCACAATTGCAGCGACCAGTATCTCGGCGCGGGCTACCCGTTCCCGGATCGCCGCGGCGGCCTGCTGGTGTTGCATGAAAACGGGGAAAAGCCAAGCTGGGAGCCCTTTGCATCCGGGCTGCGCAACCCGGTGGGGTTCGATTGGCAGCCTAAGACCGGCGTGATGTACGCGAGCAACAACGGCCCGGATCACCTGGGCTTCGAGCAGCCGCCGGAATATTTCAGCAAGCTCACCCCGGGCTCGTTTCACGGCATGCCGTGGTTTCAGTTCAATGGCAAACAAATCGTGCGCGACGATTGCGTTTCGAGTACGCCCCCGCGCCCCATCAACGAAGTGACGCCGCCCGCCGCCACTTTCCCCGCGCGCAACGCGCCGCTGGGCATGACCTTCGTGCCCGAAGGCGCCATGGATGCGCAACTGGCGCTGGATGCCATCGTTGCCCTGCACGGCTCGTGGGGCACCCAGCCCGGCGGCGGCTTCCTGGGCGACCCGGCCACCCGCCGCCCGCCCAAACTGGTGGCGGTGCGTTTCAACAATGGGAAGGCAATCCGCGTGGATGACCTGGTGACGGGTTTTCAGTTGCCCGAAGGCTCTCGCTGGGCACGTCCGGCAGGCGTGGCTATCGGCCCGGACGGCGCGCTGTACTTCAGCAGCGACAGCGGCATCAATGGCCTGTTCCGGTTGAAGCGGCTGCGTTGATTCAGACCGAAACAGGTTGATGCCGGATATGTCAGCTCATGCAAGCAACGAAAAACCGGCGAGGCTGGCGGACTGTAAACAAAGTCCGGCCAGCACTCGCTGCGCTTATTGGAGGTAGTAAGCCTTCTCCGTATATGCGCCGTTAATGTACCAGTAGCCGTTGGTTGTCCGCGCCATTGCCCACAGCCTGAATATATAGGCGCAACTATGGGTGATCTGGCTGGTGGTCAGGGTCGTGGTGGCGCCCGCCGCCGGAGTTCCGGTAAGCGGGGCGCCCGTGTACGAGCCTGATGCGATCGTGACAGCCGGGCCGGCAGTGGGCACTGCATCGAAGTAATAGCCGCTCAAGTATCCCGCCGCATTGGGATGATATGCCTTGTAGGTGATTTGCAGCCCCTGCGTCATGTGCACGATGTCGCATGCATTGGCCGGATCAAGCATGTTCTTCGGGCCATTCATGATGCTGCTGAAGCCAACCACCACCGGCTCGTTGTTGATATGCAGCTTCAATG
>JBGPSQ010000241.1:0-3775 GCA_041490205.1 Gallionellaceae bacterium | reverse complement strand
GGATGGCGATGCACACGCCCACCGAGAAGATATTCTTGTATTTCTTGCTGCGCTGGTGGTCGTCCACGATCACGAAGCCGCGCGGGTTGCACAGGCCTTCCACGGAGGCTACGGCTTCCACGCCCTTGAAGGCGGGCAGCATCATGGAGTACTTGAACGGCAGTTCGTGTTCCTTGATGACTTCGCCCTTTTCATTGCACTCGGACACGAACATCTTGCCGGCCTCGACGCGCGTGGTCTTGGCGTTGCAGATCCACTTGATGTCGAAGCTGCGGAGTTCGGATTCGAGCAACCCCTTGGAGTCGCCCACGCCGGCCAGGCCCAGGTGGCCGATATAGGGCTCCGAGGTTACATAGGTCATCGGCACCTTGTGGCGCAGCTTGCGCTTGCGCAGGTCGGCGTTCATGATGAATGCGAATTCGTAGGCCGGGCCAAAGCAGCTTGCGAAGGGCATTGCGCCGATGACGACGGGCCCCGGGTCTGCAAGCAGCTTCTGGTATGCCTCATAGGCTTTTTCGGCGTGGTCCATCGTGCAGATGGATTGGGTGTGGCCGTTGATGGGGCCTGCGCCTTCCACTTCCTCGAAGGCGAGGCGAGGGCCGGTGGCGATGACCAGGTAGTCGTACTTCACGGTTTCGCCGTTGGCGAGATGCAGCGTGCTGCCCGCTGCGTCGATCTTGTTTACCGCTTGAGCGATAAAGTTGATGCCTTTCTTTTCGACATGCGGACGGATTTCGAAGCTGATTTCCTCCTTGCTGCGCCAGCCCACCGCAAGCCACGGGTTCGATGGGACGAACTGGAAGGTTTCCGAAGCGTTGATCAGCGTGACCTGGTGCTCCTTGCCGACTTCCGCGCGGATCTCATACGCGGCGGGCATGCCGCCGGTTCCTGCTCCTAATATGACGATGTGTGCCATGACTTTCTCCTGAGGTTAACAACAGAAAAACCGGATCAATACCCGCCGCTGCCGGTCATATGATAGCTTTCGCCTGCCGTTGCTCACAGGTGAATTGCCGGGATATTGTCCTGATGTGCTGCAAAATCATGCAGCCGCGATTGCCTGGTACGTCGTACGAACGCCACGAACCGGGATGCCCAGTAGCAGCTTCCTATGGTACGCAAATGGGTATAGGACGCAAGCAGGTTTTTATGTATCAGGCCGTCGTGTTGCCCATCGATTCCGTGGCCGCGCGTCACGCGGTAAGCGAACTTGGTGTCCGTGGGCAGGTTTTCCAGGCTGGAATAGTGAAATTCATGCGCGAAAATTATAGATTGATTTTCACGTTCGCCCTTTCTCCCGCTTGCGGGGGAAAGTTGGATAGGGGGAGAGATTTCGCTCGCGTGGTCATTCGGGCGCGGCCAGGGATGTTCGGCGTTTTCGGCAAGATGGACATAGCCGCGGCCAACCGGCCTGTCATGCATCGCCACGTCGCCGGGGATGGCGCCGACCATATCGTAGCGCTGGCCTTCATGGGTCAGGGTGCGTGCAAGGTACATCAGGCCGCCGCATTCGGCGTAGGCCGGCATGCCGGACTCGATGGCTTGCCGGATGTCGGCGCGCAATGAAGCATTGGCCTGCAATTCGGCTGCGCACATTTCCGGGAAGCCGCCGCCGATATATAGCGCGTCCACGTCGGGCAGGTGTGTATCGTGTAAGGTATCAAAGGAAACAAGTTCCGCTCCTGCTGCCTGCAGCGCATCGAGGTCGTCTGCATAATAGAAGCCGAAAGCGCGGTCGCGCGCTATGCCTATGCGGATGTTGTTGCCCAGCGGCAGCGGCGTGATGTCGGGGGCGGGGGAGGCAGGCAGGGGGGGCTTGTACACCAGTTGCAGCAGGCGGTCAAGATCCACACGCTCGGCAACCACTTCGCCGATGGCGCGTATGTAATTCTCGGATTCGGTGGACTCGTTGCTCGGCATCAGGCCCAGATGGCGCTCGACGATCTGCAAACGCTCATCGTGGTGCACCGCGCCGATCACCGGCACGTCGGTGTAGTGTTCGATGACCTGGCGCAATTTGGATTCATGGCGGCTGCCGCCGAGGTTATTGAGGATCACGCCCGCGATGTGGATGCCGCGATCGAACGCCTGATAGCCCAGGATCAGTGGGGCAATGCCGCGCGTCATCCCGCGCGCATCCAGCACCAGCACTACCGGCAGGTCCAGCAGCTTGGCCAGTGCGGCGTTGCTGTTGCTGCCGTCCAGCGCCAGCCCATCATATAGCCCTTTATTGCCCTCGACGATGCTGATGTCCGAGTTCAGCGCGTGGCGGCGGAAGGTTGCCGTGATATCGCTGTGCTCCATCAAGTAAAGGTCGAGGTTGCGGCAGGCGCGCCCGCTGGCTTGCGACAGCCACATCGGGTCGATGTAGTCCGGGCCTTTCTTGAACGGCTGCACGCTCAGGCCGCGCTGCTTCAATGCCGCGCACAGACCGATGCTGATCGTGGTCTTGCCCGATGATTTGTGCGCGGCAGAGATGAGTACGCGGCGCATGGTCGGTTATTCCTGTTGCGTGGCTTTGGGGTCGTCGTGCGGCAGGAAGTTCAGTGCGCGCACGCCGATGGTGGTGATCAGGAAGGCAATGGCGATGCCGCCGCTGCCCAGCAGGATTTCAGGCAGGCTGGGGGCATAGCTGGCAATTTGGCCATCGCCGAAACTGCTGCTCACCACCTGATAGCCGGGGAAGATGTCCAGCGGGAACGCCTGTCCGCCGATGATGAATACATAGAGCAGGGCGAATGCTCCCGCCAGCGTGAGCAGGGAGGCTGCCAGCACATGGCCGGATTTGCCCAGGCCGGGCGCGAAGATCAGCAGCATCGGCAGGGCGCAGCCGATCACCACATAGCCGCCCCAGAACAGCCAGGGGTAGATGCCGCCATCGAACAGGATGAAGCGCTCGAATGCGGTTTGTTTTGCGAAGTACAGGTTGGTCAGGTGGTAGGTGGCGACCAGATACAATGCGCCGAGGATGAAAATACCAAGCAGGTTTTTCATTCGGTGCTGGATGGCGGGGTTCAGCGCCAGTTCGTTCCAACTGAACATGACCGATTGCACGATGAGGAATACGGCCAGTCCCCAGGCGAAAGATAGCACGATGAACATGGGCGGCAACACGGCGGATGCATAAGCCTGGCGCGCGACCAGGAAGGCGAAGATCAGGCCGGTGCCGGTGGTGAGGATGATGCGCCAGACGAATACCACCAGGCCGACGGGCGTGGACCACGGGTTCATGCGCTTTTCCATCAATGTCCACAGATAGACCGCGACCATGGCGAACAGGCCGGAATAAAGCAGCACGTTCCAGGCGAACACCGAGGTTGCGTTGTAATTGGTGGCGGCGACGATAACGCGATCCGAGCGCCCCAGATCGAGCATCAGCACGGCGAGACCCCCTGCCAGCAGGGCGATGGAGAGCAGCCCGGCGAGCGGCGCGCGCGCCTTGTAGACATGTTTGCCGAACACCGAGCCGACCGAGGCGACGTTGAGCACGCCGGAAGCGGCGACGATCATGAAAATGGCGAACACATGCGGCATGCCCCACACGATCTGGTTGTTCATGCCGGTGACGACGTGGCCGTGTTCTTCCATGTAATACGCGGCGGCGAGGCCCGCGCCGGCAATCAGCGCGCCCAGCGCGACCAGCAGGTAGAAGTAGCGGCTTTCGATTTGGGCGAAGGTCTTGGCGGGTTGCATGGCGTCAGAGTCCCACAAAATTGAAGCCGGTATTGAGCCCCAAGTCGGCGCGCAGTTGCGTAGTCGTCACGCTGCGGATGCG
>JBGPSQ010000240.1:0-3786 GCA_041490205.1 Gallionellaceae bacterium | reverse complement strand
GACGCTGGCGGTGGTACGTACACTGGTGCTTGGGCTGCTCCGACTGGAACGTACACCAACACAGCCTCCACTCTGATTTACACGCTTACGCTGCCGGCCGCAATTGCTGGCACGGGCGCCGCCCAAGCTTACACGCTTAGCGGAAACATGGCTGGTTTGCAAGCCGGTAAATGTACCACCCTCGGTGGCTGTATTTTCACCGACGCCCATACGCTGACCGTCACGTTCTGATCCGGGCCGGCGATTCATGCCGGTTTGGACGTAGGCTCTAAGGTGTAATAATAATGAGCAGCGTCACCTTGCAAGGGAAGTCCGCTCATCGAGCAGTCGCTACCAATGCCTTGGCGGTGTTGGCAGCGCTGCTGTTTGCTTGGCCTTTCCCTGTCCAGGCGGGGCAAAGCAATGGAACATTTCCCGTTTCTATCTACCTGAACGGCGCCACGCCGCCTACAGGAACTGCACCTGCTGTCGCGCCGGCTTCCGTTTTCTGCCGTAGCGGCACCATGGTCGGTGCTTTTGGTTCTTCGGTGACCGTGGTTTGCGCAACGGGCATCACGGGTGTTACAGGCACTTCGACTACACCGACGGGCGCCACCAACCTGCCCTGGACCTCCATGCCGGACAACACATTCCGCTTCATGTTTAGCGCCTATCGCGACGGAGAGCAGTACCGCGCCATGGACAGCAACTACGGGGCCGGTACTGTCGCTTCCTGGCGGATGATCAAATTAAATGACAGGGATTACCTGGAAATGATGCTGCATTGGTGATGGCACGGCATGTTTCCTCCTGAAAACCAGAATGTTTGATCTGAAAGCCGGATTGTTTGATCAGAAAGAAAGCGAGCCCCGAAATTTGTAGATCATTGAAAGTAGCCGCGTTCGGAATCCTGGCAATGTGCCTTGCAACCCCCGCTTTTGCCGGCATATTTTCCGTCACCCCGGTGCGCATCTACATGAAGCCCAGTGACAAGGCGGTGGCGGTCACCATCACCAATGAGGGTGAAGATGATATGGTGATGCAGGCCGATGTGTATTCATGGAAGCAAAAACCGGATGGCACAGACGACCTGGTGCTTACCGAGGACATGCTGGTTTCCCCACCCATCATCAAGGTCCCGGCCAAGTCGCACCAGGTAGTGCGCCTGGCCAGACTGGTTCCTCCGCAACCGGCACAGCAAATGACCTACCGCCTGATCGTGCGCGAAATTCCGGAAGCCCGGCCCCCAAAGGACAAGGTGGTGCAGTTGCAGGTAGCCCTAGCGTTCTCGATGCCTGTTTTCATTACGCCGCCAGCCGCCAAGAACAAGCTGGATTGCGCCATGGAGAGGACTGCGACCCACGCAGCCAATGCGGTTTGTGAAAACACGGGCAACGCCTACGCGCAAGTGCTTGATTTTGCGCTCACCAGCGAAGCTGGCGGCAAAAAATTGGCCGGTCGTACTCAGCCTGCATATATTCTGCCGACTATCAAGCGAAGTTTTGAATTAAAGGCCGACGCCGGGCGTATTCCTGCCGGAAAGGCCAAGCTTACCGTAACACTGGATGACGGGAGCAAACAGGCATTCGATGTAATGCTTGCCGAATAGGGATTTCAGCGTGGGTCGTTTCCTCAGCCTGCGCCAGCCCCTGCTGGCGGCATGTCTTTGGGCTTGCATGGCAGCGGCCCTTGCTCAACCCAACGCCGTGCCTGCATCGGCACCTGCGGCAACGGCGCATGCACCTGCCACAGGGGAAGTCATGCTCAATAACGTCAATCGCATCTTGCCGTTGGAAGTTGTGGTAAACGGCGCTAAAACCGGTATCTGGCTGCTGCTGGAACGGGGCGGGCAAGTGTACGCCCCGGCCGATGCCTTTGCGGAGTGGCGCGTGCAATTGCCCCCGGACACAAAACCAATAGATTTCAAGCTTCAGGGCCAATCTTACTACCCGATGTCCGCCATACCGGGATACCGGTTCAAGCTGGACATTGCCAACCAAGCCGCCGAGTTGCTGTTTTCCCCTGAGGCCTTTTCGGCCACCCGACTTACTCAGGAAGCATCGAAAAGACCGGTGCGCAGCCCGGTTCTGCCCAGCGTTTTCCTGAACTACGACTGGAATTATCTGACAACAACGCAACCGAACGCCCCCACCACGAAAGATTTAGGGGTGATCACCGAAGTAGGCGCTTCCGGCTCCCTTGGTGTTCTGACCAGCAGTCAAACCGGGCGAAACCTGACCAACGAGGCCGCTGCCACCGGCACCCCCCGTGCCTGGACACGGCTCGAAACCACTTTCACCAGGGATTTCCCTGAAGACAACCGCACTCTCAGGATAGGCGATACCACCACGCGTGCGAGCATCTGGGGGCGCAATGTCTATTTCGGCGGCATCCAGTACGGCACCAATTTCGGGTTGACTCCGGGATTCACCAGCCAGCCGCTTCCCGTGCTGGCCGGCACCTCCACTGCGCCTTCCACGGTGGAAATGTATGTCAACGGCGTATTGCGCCAGACCTCGAATGTGCCCGCAGGGCCATTCGTGATAGAAGGCAATCCGATGATGACGGGAAGCGGCGACGTGCGCATGGTGGTGCGCGACATACTGGGGCGCGACACGGTAATCGAGCAATCGTTTTTCGCCAGTTCGCAATTGCTAGCCGCGGGCCTGGACGACTGGAGCATGGAAGGCGGCAGCATGCGGCGCAATATGGGCATGGAAAGCAATGCCTATGGCCCCGGCTTTGCCAGCGGCACTTGGCGCCACGGTTACAGTAATGCCCTGACGCTGGACAGCCGCGTGGAAGCAACGCCACAAATGAAGGCAGGCGGCATGGGAGTGGTCTATGCACTGCCATGGCAAATGCTGGGCAAGGCTGAACTGGTGGGCAGCAACGGCCAAGCCGGGGGCGGGGCTCTGAAGATTCTGGGGTTGGAATACCAAAACCTGCATAACAACCTTTCGCTCCAGGCGCAGGAAGCCTCCATCAATTTCCGCCAACTCGGACAAGACATCAACGCGCCGCCGGTCAAGCGGCAATTGGCCGGCAACTGGAGTCACTCCACCGAAGGCTCAATCTCCTTTGGCATGGGGTTTGCGTCCCTTATCCGGTTCGACAACAGCCGCGTCTCCACCGTATCGGCCAACTATGCCATGGCTGTCGGTCAGCGCAGCAACCTGAGCTTTACCGCCAGCCGCGCGATATACGGGGTGAGCGGAACCATAGTGGCAGCGTTCTTTGTCATGCCACTGGACAACAACCGTATCATCGCCTCTTCCGCAAACAAGCAGGATTCTTATGTCTCCGCCTCCCAAAGCCCTAGCGTGGAAGACGGCCTGGGCTGGCGGGCGCTGGGCGGTAGCAGGCAGGGGCAGTCTCACGAGGAAGGCGGCGTGAGTTACCTGGGACGTTACGGCCAGGTGAGCGGGGACGCCAGCGCCTCCCCCGACCAGAAAGCGGTGCGCGTAGGAGCCAATGGCGGGCTGGTGCTGGCCGACGGCAGCCTGTTTGCCACCCAGCGGGCGGACCAGAGTTTTGCGCTGGTCGAAGTGGGAGATTATGACAACATCGGCATCGGCCTGGCCGGCAATGTGCTGACTCACACCAATCCAAACGGCCGGGCGCTGGTGCCGCGCCTGATGCCCTACCAGAACAATTCCGTCAGGCTGAACCCCGACGACTTGCCGGTAAGTGCGGAAATCGAAAATATCGAACAATATGTGGTGCCCTCGTACCGCAGCGGCGTCAAGGTGGTGTTCCCGGTGCGCACCGGCCAGGGCGCATTGCTGAAAATCGTATTCGACGATG
>JBGPSQ010000239.1:0-3801 GCA_041490205.1 Gallionellaceae bacterium | reverse complement strand
TTTTGTCTTCGTTGTGGCCATTTTCATCCCCTCCAAAAATTATCAATCCAAACTGGAAACCAGAAACTTTGATTCGGCTTCCTGTGCAATCCATGCACTCCCAAACACCAACTCGCATGCGAATAAATATGCTATTTGTTTGGTGCCTGCATTCTACGCATGATTAAATTTGCAGCGCAACAAGTTTTTGCGTTTTAAAGAAAATATTTTTTCTCTGTGTCGCACTTCAGAAGGGCAAATGTTCACCCGCGAACAACTGTTCCACCGTCTCGCGCTCCCGGATAACCTTGGCTATATCGCCGTCAACCATCACTTCGGCGACGCGCGGACGCGTGTTGTAGTTGGAACTCATGCTCATGCCGTATGCTCCCGCCGACATCACTGACAGCACATCGCCCTGGATAATGGAAAGCTCGCGATCGCGCCCCAGGAAATCGCCGGACTCGCACACCGGCCCCACCACTTCGTAAGTCAAGGATTGCCTTTCTCGTTCGCCTCCTCGCCCGCTTGCGGGATAACCAGCCACTTGTCCGCTTGCGGGCTTAGTGGATTGGCTAGTTGTTCCACCAGAGGATTGAGGAGAGGGTATTTGCGGAGGAGCGGCAACACCTGTTTCGCGATTGACAGGCAGAATCTCATGGTAGGCATCGTAAAGCGCGGGGCGCATCAAATCGTTCATCGCCGCATCCACGATGGCAAAATGCTTTTCTGCGCCGTGCTTGAGATATTCCACGCGGGTCAGCAGTACCCCGGCGTTGCCCACCAGCGCCCGACCCGGCTCGACGAGGAGCTTTTCTCGGCGACCCTGCATCACCCCCTTGAGCGCAGCAGCATATTCGGCAATCGAGGGAGGTGTCTCGTCGCGATAACGGATTCCCAGCCCGCCGCCCAGATCCAGATGCTCCAGAATGATGCCCTCGCGCACCAGCGCATCGGCCAGCGCCAGCACCTTTTCGGCTGCTGCGACAATCGGGCTTGCCTCCGTCAGTTGGGAGCCGATATGGCAATCCAGCCCGGTTATGCGCAAACCCGGCATGCCAGCCGCCTTGCGGTAAAGCGCCAGCGCGTCGGCATACGCCACGCCGAATTTGCTCTGCTTGAGGCCGGTAGAGATGTAAGGATGGGTTTTGGGATCCACATCCGGGTTCACGCGCAGGCTGATTGGGGCCGTTCTCCCGATTTCGCGGGCCACTTCATCCAAACGGACTAGCTCGGCCTCCGATTCCACGTTGAAACACAGGATGCCCGCCTCCAGCGCCTGGCGCATCTCTTCCGCAGTCTTGCCCACGCCGGAGAACACCACTTTGCCCGCGTCGCCTCCCGCCGCCAGCACCCGTTGCAATTCTCCCCCGGAGACAATATCGAATCCCGCACCCATCCGGGCGAACAGATTCAGGATGGCAAGGCTGGAATTCGCCTTCACTGCATAGCAGATCAGGTGGTCGCGGCCAGCAAGAGCCTCATCGAAACTGCGATAGCCGTCCGTCAGCGCCGCCCTCGAATATACGTAGCACGGCGTGCCAAAGCGCTTTGCAATATCGGTGAGCGGAATGTTTTCGACGAAAAGCCTGTCTTCCCGGTACTGGAAATAATCACTCATGGTCATTTGGAGGGTGTGGATTGCGGTTGACTTGGCTGTGGTACGGCGGCTTGGGCAGCGGCCTGCTCCGGCTGAGGCTGAGGCTTGGGCAGGAACAGCGGCCCTTTCTTGCCACAACCTTGCAACAGCAGGGCAAACAGAAACATAATGCAGGCAGTGCGCATGGTCGCTCTCTGAGACGGAAACTGGACAGGCAGGATTATATGACGGAAAGCGAATTCAACGAATTGGCTGATGAGGTTTTCAAGCGCATCGAACAGGCGCTGGACGCCAGCGGCACGGATATCGAATACAGCCTGACTGGCGGCGTGCTGGAGCTGGAATTCGAGGACGGCTCGAAAATCATCATCAACCGCCACGGCCCGAACCGGGAAATCTGGCTTGCCGCAAAGTCCGGCGGGTTCCATTATTCCTATAAGGACGGGCAGTGGCTCAGCCGCCGCGACGGCAGCGAGTTATTCGGCAAGCTGCGCGAGCTGGTCAAGCTTGGCTCAGGTGAAAGCGTGGGCTTCTGACTTTTCCGAAGCGACGGGGGTCATCTGCCATATATTTAAGGAAGTATTTCGATTTTCGTCCCCGGCTGGACCAGCCCCCACATGATGTCCATATCGCCATTGCTCAAGGCTACACAGCCATCTGTCCAATCAAACCGCTGGCTGAGGAATGACAGCCCGCCCAGGCCGTTCTTCTGTCCGTGCACCATGACCGCTCCGCCCGGATCGACGCCGCGCACCTTTGAGGCGCGAATATCATTGGCATTGGGGTAGGAGATGTGAAAAGACTTGTAAAAAGCACTGTCCGGCTTTTTGAAATCGAGGATATAGTTTCCTTCGGGCGTCCGGCTGTCACCCTTTTGCTGCTTGTGACCCTTGGGATTGCCGCCCAGCGCAACCTGGAACTCCCGAATGACAATACCCGCCGACAAAAGCTGCAACTTGCGCTCCGATTTCAGCACGCGCACCAGATCGATAGGGGATTCCGCTTGAACGTGGGCTTGAACTGACAATAACAGGAGCGCAAGCGCCAGGCGCAACAGCGCCTTCATGCCAACGTCTGTCTGCGCAATTCCCCGCGCCGCTTCTTGAAATCCGGGCAGGCCGACTTCACCACCTCCCAAAACGCGGCAGAGTGGTTCATCTCGACCAGGTGCGCGAGTTCATGCGCCACCACGTAATCCAGCAGCCGCAGCGGCAGCTTGATGAGCTGCCAGTTCAGGTGCACCGTGCCGCTCACCGTGCAACTGCCCCACTGGGTGCGGGCAGAGGATAATTTCAACTCCGATGGCGACACGTTTAGCAAGGGGGCATAGTGCGCCACGCGCTCGCGGAACAGCACTTCGGCCTCGCGCCGGTACCACTGCGTCACTACTTGTTCGATCACCACCCGATCCGCACTGTCGCAGACATGCACGAACAATTGCCTGCCTTGCAGCAACGGCGGCGCATCGAAAAGGCTGGGAACCACGCGCAGGGTGAGCGCCTCGCCCAGGAACCGGATGGATTCACCATTCGCCCACAGCGTCGGCTCCGGTTTCTTTGCCTGCCAGCCCGCGATCTTTTCCACGATCCAGGAAGCCCTCTCCTGCAACACGCTGTGCAGCCATTTCTCTGAGGCGCGCAAGGGCATGGCGACGGTGAGGCCGTCATCGTCTATGCGCAGGCCTATGCTGCGGCGCTTGCCGCTGCGCTTGAGGGTAAAACTGACATCCTGACCGGCCAGCCGGATGCTGCGCTGCTCGACAGCGGGCGGCTCGGCCAATCTTTGCAGCATCCTGAACATCACCCGATCTTCCCGACCTCGGTCTCGACCCACTCCTCCACCCGGCGGCTGATTTCCTCAGCCTTGAGCCCCGCCGGATCGATCGGCTTGCCGATGCTCATGACGATGGTTCCGGGATATTTCATGAATGCGCCGCGCGCCCAGAACTTTCCTGCATTGTGAGCCACAGGAACCACCAGCCCACCGCTGGAAGCAGCCAGCATGGAACCGCCGATCTTGTACTTGCCACGCTGACCATAGGGCATGCGCGTGCCTTCCGGAAACACCACCACGCAAAAGCCGTCATCCAGGCGTTCCTTGCCCTGTTTCAGCAATTGCTTCATCGCATCCTTGCCTTTGCTGCGGTTGATGGCGATGGGGCTGGTCAGCGCCAGCCCCCAGCCGAAGAACGGCAGCCACAACAACTCGCGCTTGAGCACCCA
>JBGPSQ010000238.1:0-3834 GCA_041490205.1 Gallionellaceae bacterium | reverse complement strand
GGGTGCTTTGCGGATAGCGGCGTGACAAACCATTCCACGGGTCGTCGCCCATCTGCTTGATGCCCAGCGATACGCGATTCTTTTCCTGATCGAACTTGAGGATTTTCGCCTCGACTTCGTCGCCCACTGCCAGCACCTCGGAAGGATGCTTGACGCGGCGCCATGCCAGGTCGGTGATATGCAGCAGGCCGTCGATGCCGCCCAGATCCACGAACGCGCCGTAGTCGGTGATGTTCTTCACCACGCCCTTGACGATCGCGCCTTCCTTCAGGTTTTCCAGGACAGACTGGCGATCGGCGCCCATGCTGGCTTCCAGCACGGCACGGCGCGAAACCACCACGTTGTTGCGCTTGCGGTCCAGCTTGATGACCTTGAATTCCATGGTCTTGTTTTCATACGGCGTGGTGTCCTTGACCGGGCGGATGTCCACCAGCGAGCCGGGCAGGAAGGCACGAATGCCGTTGACCATGGCGGTGAGGCCGCCCTTGACCTTGCCGTTGACGAAGCCTTCTACGATCTTGCCTTCTTCCATCGCCACTTCCAGATCGTGCCAGGCGGCCAGGCGCTTGGCTTTTTCGCGCGACAGCTTGGTTTCGCCATAGCCGTTTTCCAGCGATTCGATTGCCACGGTGACGAAATCGCCGGCTTTGACCTCGATTTCGCCTTTGGCATCGAAGAATTCTTCAACAGGGATAAAACTTTCGGACTTCAGTCCGGCATTCACGACCACCACGTTCTGGTCCACGCGCACGACTTGCGCGGTAATCAGTTCGCCCGCGCGCATTTCCTTGCGCGACAAGCTTTCTTCAAACAGGGAGGCAAAACTTTCCAGGTCGGCTGCTGCTGCTTTTGCGTTCATTTAATGAGGTACCTACAAACAAAATCCGCTTTGGGGCGGGGGTTGGTTAAACATCCCGGAACGAAGGGCTCGTTACGGGGCCACTGAGCCATACAAAACTACGCCATCCAAGACACGTTTGACAACTGATAGCCGCTTTGCGTTCCGCGCTACGCCGTTATCAAATTTAGTGTTTAAAATGACTCACTTACTTCATTTTGCCAGATGACTTACTGCCTATTGCATCGTAGCGTGCCAGAACTTCATCCACTCCCTGTTCGACAGTCAGGTCAGTGGTATCCAGCAAGCCCGCACCCGGCGCCTGTTGCAGTGGGGCCACGCTGCGCTGGCTGTCTCGCTCGTCGCGTGCGCGGATGTCCTGCAAAAGGGTCGGCATATTAGCATCCATTCCTTTTTCTTTCAACTGTTTATATCGGCGCTCCGCCCTCGCCTCGGCAGAGGCCATCAGGAACACTTTCAGGACGGAGTCCGGAAACACCACCGACCCCATGTCTCGCCCGTCGGCCACCAGCCCCGGCGCGCGGCGGAAGGCATGCTGCTTTGCCAGCAGGGCGGCGCGCACCATGGGCAAAGCCGCGACTTTGGAGGCCGCAGACCCCGCTTCTTCGGTGCGCAGCTCATCCCCCACCTTGGAGCCATCCAGCCAGATGTCCGCCCCTTCGAACCATATGGATATTCTCGATGCCAGCCGCGCCAATCCTGCCTCATCGTCCAGCGCCACGCCATGCGTTTGCGCCGCCAGCCCCAGCAGGCGGTAAAGCGCGCCGCTGTCCAGAAAGTGGTATCCCAGCTTCTTCGCTACGCGCTGCGCCACCGTGCCCTTGCCGGAAGCGGAAGGACCGTCAATCGCAATGACCGGCACGGCCTGCGTCACTTTGGCAAATTCGGTGAAATACTCCGGAAAAGTCTTGGCCACGCACTTGGGATCGTTGATGCGCACCCCTTCGCCGCCGAACGCGGCTAGGGAAAAACACATCGCCATGCGGTGGTCATCGTAAGTGTCGATGGCGGCAAATTTGATCTGGGCGGGCGGTGTGATGCTGATGAAATCATCCCCCTCCACCACGTCAGCGCCCACCTTGCGCAATTCGGTCGCCATGGCCTTGATGCGGTCGGTCTCCTTCACGCGCCAGCTGGCGATGTTGCGCAGCGTGGTGGTGCCTTCGGCGAACAGGGCCGCCACGGCTAGGGTCATTGCGGCATCGGGGATGTGGTTGCAGTCAAGGTCGAGGGCCTTCAGCTTGCCGCTTGCGGGTGGGCGGGATTCAATCCAGTTGTCACCCATAGTGATAACTGCGCCCATCTTTTCCAACGCCTCGGAAAAGCGCACATCGCCTTGTACGCTGTTACTACCAACACCTTCCACACGCACCGCTCCACCGCCAATCGCGCCCGCAGCCAGGAAATACGAAGCAGATGAAGCATCGCCTTCAACGTATATCGTGCCGGGACTCTTGTAGTGCCATCCCGGGAATACAACGAATTGTTGCCAATCTTGCCATTTCCCTCCCGACATTTTCAAGGCGGCGGGCAGCGCGGGAGCTTCTGCATTATCAAGAATAGGCCACACCTTGACACCGAAACGCCCCATCATCGCGAGCGTGATCTTGATGTATGGCTTGGAAATCAACTCGCCCACCACCTCGACTTTTACCGTGCGATTCAAGAGCGGCAATGCCATCAACAGGCCAGTGAGGAACTGGCTGGATACATCGCCGCGAATCTGCACCGTATCGCCTGCCAGTTTGGGAGGCGCAATCCGCAAGGGCGGGAAACCTTCATTCCCCAAGTAAGTGATGTCCGCCCCCAACTGGCGCAGCGCATCCACCAAATCACCGATGGGACGTTCGTGCATACGCGGCACACCGGATAGTTCGTAGTTGCCGCCCGCAAGAGCTAACGCCGCCGTCAGTGGACGGAACGCCGTGCCTGCATTGCCGAGAAAAAGCTTTGCTTCTTTCACGGGGAAATTTCCGCCGCAGCCGGTGATGCGATAGGCGTTATCGCCCAGCGATTCGACCTTTACACCCAACTTGTCCAACGCCTCCAGCATGCGCTCGGTGTCGTCGGAGTGCAGCAGGTCGCGCACCGTCGTCACCCCGTCTGACAAGGCTGCGAGCAGCAACACGCGGTTGGATATGCTCTTGGAACCGGGCAGGCGCACCGTGCCGCGCGCGGTCAGCAGGGGAGGAAGATCAAGAAACTCACTATGGGTCATACTTCACTTTCAGGGTTACGTCATTCCCGCGCAGGCGGGAATCCAGTCATTCAAATCATCCCCCGCAACGCGGGACAAAGCCAGTAGGTCGGGCTGCGCCCTACTCTTGCGTTATTGCGGCTTCCAATTGCCGCGCACCTCGCTGGACAGGCGGAATATTTCTTCCAGCTTGGCGGCATCCTTGTTTTCCAGCGCCTGATACAGCACATGCAGTTCGTCTACATATTGCTTCACCTCGCGCAGCAACGCATCGCGGTTGGCGAGGCTGATGTCGCGCCACATCTCGGGGCTGCTGGCAGCGATGCGGGTGAAGTCGCGGAAGCCGCTGGCGGCAAACGACAGCAGCAGATCGCGGTTCGGACGCTGCGCGAGATCGTGCACCAGCGCGAAGGAAAGCAAGTGCGGGAGGTGGCTGACGGCGGCAAACACTTCGTCGTGCTGCTGCGGCGTGAGCTCGCTCACCACCGCGCCGCACTGCTCCCAGGCGTGGCGCACGCGCGCCACCGCTGCGGCGCTGTTTTCCGGCAGAGGCGTAAGTACCACTTTCTTGCCTTGGTAGAGATCGGCGCGAGCGGCTGCCGGACCGCTGAGCTCGGCTCCGGCGATGGGATGGGCGGGGACGAATTGCGCGAGCCTGGCTCCGAGGTTAGCCCGCGCCGCCGCGACCACATCGCCCTTGGTGCTGCCGCCGTCCGTCACCAGCGTGTGCGTGCCCAGGTGGGGGGCGATGCGCCCGAATATCTCACCCATCTGCGCC
>JBGPSQ010000237.1:0-3865 GCA_041490205.1 Gallionellaceae bacterium | reverse complement strand
TGGAATCCATCCGCAAGAACATGGATTACCTGGCCCAAATCACCGCAATGGAGGAATCGGAATATCTCTCCCGGTTGCGCCGCGGCGGCATCACCAAGAATTTCCAGTCTCCCCGCTCAAGATAGCATTGCCGCATGATACCCACACACTACGAGCGCATCGGCGGCGAGAAAAAAGTACGTGCATTGGTACAGCGCTTCTACCATATCATGGACGAATTGCCGGAAACGCACGGCATCCGTAAATTGCACCCCGCCAGCCTGCACGGCTCGGAAGAAAAACTGTTTGAATTCCTCTCCGGATGGATGGGCGGACCGCAACTCTATGTGGAAAAACACGGCCACCCCATGCTGCGCAGGCGCCACCTGCCCTTCCCCATCGCCGATACCGAACGCGACCAGTGGATGCTGTGCATGAAGCAAGCCTTGCAGGACGTGGTGGAAGACGCCAAGCTGCGAGCCGAACTTACCACCGCCTTCGAGAAGGTGGCGGATCACATGCGCAACGTCTCTTAGGCTGCGGCGAGAACCAATCGAATCCGAGCCGAGCCAACCCGGCTTTTCCCGACATCTCACCTCGGCGCATTTCTGCGCGGCATCATGACGATGAAATGCCCAGCTCCGCGTTCAGCTTGCCTATCATCGTGCGCAACTCGTCCACTTCTGCTTCAAGCCTGGCGACTTTAGCCTTGAGAGCGGCAATTTCACCCACTGTCACATCGGCTGCATGTGCGGCAACTGGTGCACCTTGTTCGATTGCAGGTGCGCCGGAAAGCAGATGCATCCAGCGGTTTTCGCGCGAACCGGGCTGGCGCGGCAATTCCACCACCAGGCCGCCCGCCGGGCGCTCGGCCAGTTCGACCAGAAAACTCTCGACCGAGGAAATGTCCGCGAACTTGTGCAGTCTTTCGCAATTGATGCGCAACTCACCTGACGTCTGCGGGCCGCGCAGCATCAGCATGGCCAGCAATGCGGTGGATTGCGTGGGAATTTGCAGCACACGTTCGATATTGTGCGCATAGCGCGATGCCCTCCCCCCGCTGGACTCCTGCAACAGCGACAATCCCCGCAAACTATCCAGCGCCGCCTGCACCTCGGCTTCGGTAGCCTCGATCACCGGATCGCGGGCGCTTTTCTGGTTGCAGCCGGAAACCAGTGAATTCAGCGTCAGCGGATAACTGTCCGGCACCGTGCGCTGCTTCTCGGCGAGCACGCCAAGGACGCGGGTTTCAAGAAGGGAGAGGACGGGAAGTGTGGCGGGCATGGGGTATCCTGAATAAATTTAATCCGGCAAATATATTAACCGCAATACGCCCAAGGTTCGATGGTTTCATGCGCAGCCTCTATGAGCCGCTGCTGATAAACTCCAACGCATTCCCATCCGGATCGCGGCAGAACAACGCCGCCCTGCCCGACCTGCTGCGCGTGTAACTTATCCCCGTAGTGTCCACTGGCAATATACAACTGCAATATCCGGTAATATTGCCGCCATACCAGGAGGGATGAAGTGGAAAACACCATTTTCATGATTCATGGCATGTGGGGCACATCGGAAGACTGGGATAATTACCGGCCCTTTTTCGAGGCGCGCGGATACCGCTGCATTACACCCACGCTGCCTTACCACGACATGGACCCGCGCGGCGTGCCCGATCCGCGCTTGGGCACTGCCAGCCTGCTCGACTATGCCGATGCGCTGGAGCGGGAAATCCGGCAACTGGGCGAAAAGCCGATCATCATGGGGCATTCCATGGGCGGCCTGCTCGCGCAGATGCTGGGCGCGCGCGGGCTGGCCGAGCGGCTGGTGCTGCTCACACCTGCGTCCCCGGCAGGGATTCTCGCCATCACGCCTTCAGTGATCCGCAGCTTCTGGAGCGCCCAGTTCCAGTGGGGCTTCTGGAAAAAACCGATCCGCCAGACATTCGCGGAAGCGGCCTACTCTACGATGCACCTGGTTCCGGAAAGCGAGCAGAAGAAACTCTACGACAAGCTGGTCTACGAATCCGGCAGGGCGGCATCCGAAATCGGCTTCTGGCTTTTCGACCCCCACGGCGCGGCCAGGGTGGATGAATCAAGGGTGACCTGCCCCGTACTGGTGATAGCCGGCACGCAGGACAGGATTACGCCCGCGTCAGTTGTCCGCCGAGTCGCGAAAAAATACCGGGCCGTGGCCGATTACAAGGAATTCCCGAATCACGCCCATTGGGTGCTGGGCGAGCCGGGCTGGGAAGAGGTTGCTGAGCATGTCGCGAAGTGGCTTGCTACAAATATTTCCGTAGAATGTCGATAAATATTCGTAGATTGGGTTGAGCGTAGCGATACCCAACAATCACAACTGATGGGTATCGCGTTGCTCAACTCATTCTGCCGGGCAGAACTCACTCTACTGTGCATGCGTGAGTTGCCAATTAATCTTTTGGAGAAATTTTTCCATGCCGCATGAAAGAGGTTGCGCGAGATCAAAATGCCCGTACTTCTCCGCAAAGCGCGGCCATGCACTTTGTAAGTGACCACGACAGCGAAAGTAAGGATGAAACCATACCCAATCAAGTGACCATTCAGCAGGCGCATTTGTGTATTCGCGCCAGCGGAAGCAGCATGCGCCAAAGAAGCGGTGTTTAATCGGGCCTTCGCCATGCCAGAGGTCATCAGCAGACTTATGGAAGAGATACGCTTCGTATGGTACATACCAAGACTTGTCAGGAGTTTCAGCAGCCTCGAACTGTGGAAAATCAAAGTGCATTTCACGTTTGAAATACTTTGCGAACAACTCGACGCGCTTGCGTATTATGGTTGGCGATGAGGGCAAGACTAAAGTCGGATTACTCTCCAACTCTGGGAGGGTTGCCACAGGTAGTGATAGCGAATAATAATCGGCCATATGATTGAATATTGTGTCAAAGGATAGCGAGTAGATTATAGATTAATTGGCTTTGTTGGTAATATCCTTTACCCATCATGATTTGCAATCACCCCATTCCACGTACAATACGCAGTTCATCATGAATATCATCACCTTCCCCGACAGCCCCTACCGCCTGCACCAGCCGTTTGAACCGGCGGGTGACCAGCCCACGGCCATTGCACAACTGGTGGAGGGCATCGAAGATGGGCTGGTATACCAGACTCTGCTGGGCGTGACCGGCTCCGGCAAGACATTCACCATGGCGAACGTGATCGCGCGCACCGGGCGCCCGGCCATTGTCATGGCGCCGAACAAGACGCTGGCCGCACAACTGTATTCCGAACTGCGCGATTTCTTCCCCGAAAATGCGGTGGAATACTTCGTTTCCTACTACGACTATTACCAGCCCGAAGCCTATGTTCCTTCGCGCGACGTGTATATCGAGAAGGATTCCAGTATCAATGAGCAGATCGAGCAGATGCGCCTGTCGGCGACAAAATCCCTGCTGGAGCGGCAGGACACGGTGATCGTCGCCACGGTCTCGGCGATCTACGGCATCGGCGACCCTGTGGATTACCACGGCATGATCCTGCACTTGCGCGAGCACGAGAAGATGGCGCAGCGCGACGTGATCAAGCGCCTGACCGCGATGCAATACGACCGCAACGACATGGATTTCAATCGCGGCCATTTCCGCGTGCGCGGCGACGTGATCGATATTTTCCCGGCAGAAAACAGCGAGCACGCGCTGCGCCTGACCCTGTTCGACGATGAGGTGGAGTCGCTCTCGCTGTTCGACCCGCTCACCGGCCATATCGTCACCCGCGTGCCGCGCTTCACCGTTTATCCTTCCAGCCATTACGTCACGCCGCGCGAGACGACCCTGCGGGCCATCGAAACCATCAAAGTCGAACTGGCCGAGCGCATCGCATTTTTTCAGAAGGAGAACAAGCTGGTCGAG
>JBGPSQ010000236.1:0-3880 GCA_041490205.1 Gallionellaceae bacterium | reverse complement strand
GCCTTCACCGTGTTCATCATCGCGCTGGGCTATAACCAGGTGATCGAACTTTTCCCTTCCGGCGGCGGCGGCTACAAGGTGGCCTCCCATCTGCTGGGAGAACATGCTGGGCTGGTGTCCGGCGCGGCGCTGATCGTGGATTATGTGCTGACCATCGCCATCTCCGTTGCCAGCGGGGCAGACGCTCTGTTCAGCCTGTTCCCCGCCTCGCTTCAAGTCATCAAGCTTGGCAGCGAAATCGTGCTGATCATCATCCTGATCATCCTCAACCTGCGGGGCATGAAGGAATCCATCAAGATTCTGTTGCCGATATTCCTCGGTTTCTTCATTACCCATGCGCTGCTGATCGGCTACGGCATCGCTCACCAGGCGGGCGGGGTGCCCACCCTCGTGCCGGATACGCTGAACGAAACCCATTTGCTCACGCAGGATCTGGGCTGGGTATTCGTGGCATCCCTGTTTCTCAGGGCTTATTCGCTTGGCGGCGGCACTTATACCGGCATCGAGGCGGTGTCCAACAACGTTAACCGGCTGGCGGAACCGCGCGTGCACACCGGAAAACTGACCATGTTCTACATGGCGCTGTCGCTTGCCTTCACCGCAGGCGGCATCATCGTCCTTTACCTGCTGTGGAACGCACAGCATGTAGAAGGCCAGACGCTGAACGCGGTCGCCTTCCAATCCATCATCGGCACGCTCGGCCTGCCGGACTGGGTGAACAGCAGCATCCTGGCGCTGACCCTGGCACTGGAAGCTGGATTGCTGCTGGTCGCCGCCAACACCGGCTTTCTCGGCGGCCCGGCTGTCATGGCCAACATGGCGGCGGACTCGTGGGTGCCGCGACAGTTCCGCCAGCTCTCCACCCGCCTGGTCACCCAGAACGGCATCATCGTGATGGGCGTGGCAGCGCTTCTGATCCTGATCTGGAGCCATGGCGACGTATCGCTGCTGGTGGTGCTGTACAGCATCAACGTGTTCCTCACCTTCAGTCTGTCGCTGCTGGGCATGTGCGTGCACTGGTGGCACCAGCGGCACGGCAGACAGCCGTGGAAACGCAGGCTGTCGCTTTCGCTGCTCGGTCTTTCCGTCACTGGCAGCATCCTCATGGTCACGCTGGTTGAGAAATTCACCGAAGGAGGCTGGGTCACCGTGCTCATCACCAGTCTGGTGATCGGCCTGTGCCTGATCATCCGCCGCCACTATGACGAAACCAAGGAGAAGCTGCGCGCAGCCGAGCGGCTGTTCGGGAAATCGGTAGCCGATACCGATCCAGGTCTGCCGGAAAAGCTGAACACAGAGCTGCCCACTGCCATTTTCCTGGTGGACAACCATCGCGGCGTCGGCATCCACACCATCATGTGGGTGCTGCGCTTGTTCCCCGGCCACTTCCAGAATTTCGTGTTTATCAGTGCTGGCGAGGTTGACACCCAAAGCTACGACAGTGACGCCACCATCCGCACCATGCAGGACCAAACACAGAGTGCCCTGTGCCATTACACCGCCTTCTGCCGCAGCCTGGAATTGAAAGCCACTTGGCGCATGGCCTACGGCACCGACCCGATCACCGTGCTGGACGATTTGGCGCAGGAAGTCATCGCAGAATATCCGAGCAGCGTTTGCTTCGCCGCAAAGCTGATTTTTACCCACGACAACCTGTTCATACGTTGGCTGCACAACCAGACCGCTCTGGCCATGCAGCGCCGCCTTCACCTGCGCGGCCAGCAGATGGTCATTCTGCCGATGAAGGTGGATTAGTCCCCGATATAAAGTGGTCTGATGAAAAGATATGCCCCGGCAAGCCGGGGCATTTTGCCGATTAAAACCTGACTTCGACTTCGTAACGGCGATTCTTGGCTTTCTTCGCCGGAGTATTGTCCGGCTTGACCAGCATGCGCTCGGAGCCCATGCCTACCGCCTCGATGTCGCTCTTGTCCACGCCCTTGGCTACCAATTGGTTCACCATTACCTGCGCGCGGCGCTGCGACAATTCCTTGTTCTTGGCGGCATCGCCGGAAGAGTCGGTATGGCCGGACACAATAAACTTGTAGCCACCGTAGCCTTGAGATTGCAGGGATTTTTTCACGTCGATGATGACTTCCGCCAGTTTTTTCGATTTCTTGTCGCAGCCGGGTGCCAGCACATCGGAGCCGCTCTTGAACGAACACTGGTTCTTGCGCGATTCGGCCAGCAGGCGCTTGTTGACCTGGGCCGCTACCTTCTTGTTGCCGCTGGCACGGGCCGAGCTTTCAGCCTTTTTGGCGGCTTTTTCCTGCAGGTCGCCGGCCTTGCCGTCCAGCAGGCCCGCGTGCGCGAGCGCCGGAGCGGCGGAAATGAGTAAAGCTGCCAGTAATTTATTCATGGTGGAACCTCCCGAGAATTGCAAATATTAAATAAAGATGGCAGAACGCCGAATCGCGGCCAACTATCATCCGCCAGAATAAAAAATTGGTCAATGAACGTATAATCCAGCCCACAACACAATTCGAGGGGGTAGTATGGGTTTGGGGCCAGTCATGCTGGATGTGCAGGGAAAAACACTGACACCGGAGGACGAGGTCCGGCTAAAACATCCCCTGGTGGGCGGCATCATCCTGTTTGCGCGCAATTACGAATCGCCACGCCAGCTGGCAGAACTGACGGCGTCCATCCATGCGCTGCGCAGCCCGCCGCTGCTGATCGCAGTAGACCACGAGGGGGGCCGCGTGCAGCGCTTTCGTGAGGGCTTCAGCCGCATCCCGGCCATGCGTGAACTGGGGAAAATATGGGATGCGCACCCGAAACGCGCCAAGCACCTGGCGCAGCAGGCAGGCCATGTGCTGGCAGCCGAATTGCGCGCGAACGGCGTGGACTTCAGTTTTACGCCTGTGCTGGACGTGGATTTCGGTTCGAGTTCGGTGATCGGCGATCGCGCTTTCCATTCCGACACGCAGGCGATTGCCGACCTTGCCCACAGCCTGATGCAGGGATTGCGCCAGGGCGGCATGGCGTCGGTGGGCAAGCATTTCCCCGGCCATGGCTTTGTGCAAGCCGACTCTCACCTGGAAATCCCGGTGGATGAACGCAGCTACACCGATATTGAATTATGTGACCTGATACCCTTCCGGCAGATGGTGAATGCCGGACTGGCGGCGGTCATGCCGGCGCATGTGATTTATCCCAGGGTGGACGACAAGCCGGCCGGGTTTTCCGGCGTTTGGCTGAAAAAGGTGCTGCGCGGCGAGCTGGGTTTCGAAGGCTGCATTTTCAGCGACGATCTCAGCATGGAAGGGGCCGCCGTGGCGGGTGGCATCGTACAGCGCGCGGAAGCCGCCCTGCATGCAGGGTGCGACATGGTGCTGGTGTGCAACCGTCCGGAACTGGCGGACGAACTGCTGGCCGGATTGCACTGGGAAATGCCGGCAGCGAGCCGTGCGCGCCTGGCGCACATGCGCGGTCACCCTCACCCCCCCACCCTGGTGCAATTGCACGAACAACCGGAATACCTGCACGCAGTGCAGGAGCTTTCCGCAGTGGGCGCGACAAGCGGCGAGTTACCGCTTGCATAGCGGTGCACCCGACAGGTACATTCCATGCAAAAAAACAATTACATTTCATGCGAGGAGCAGAGTGGTTCAATGACAAAAAAAACATTATCCAGAATGATTGCCGCAGCGCTATTACCGTTGTTGATTGTGGCATGCGACAAAACACCGCAACCGCCATTGGCATTCGGAGCGAGCGCTTGGCCAGGCTATGAGCCGGTTTATCTTGCGCGCGAACTGGGTTATCTCAAGGAGGCCAACCTGCGCCTCGACGAATACAAGGCCCCCCAGGAGACGGAGGATGCCTTCCGCAGCCGCAAAATCCATCTGGCCGCGCTCACCCTGGATAGGGCGTTGCT
>JBGPSQ010000235.1:0-3905 GCA_041490205.1 Gallionellaceae bacterium | reverse complement strand
TACGTCAGATGCCTGGAATACCTTGAAGGTGAGCGGGAAGGATGTGGTGACGCCGTTGCCGTTGTATGGCCCTGCCTTGCGCGTGCCGCCTGATGTGATGCTCATTGCCGCCCTCCTGTATCGGTTTGGGCGAGATTGTGCGGGTCAGACGGGGTGGTAAGGGCACTACCGGCGTATCAAGGGCTCAGGCGGCGCAGGCGGAAGCAACCTGACTGCTTAATCGTAATTTGCCCACTTGGTCTATAATTACGAAGGGAAATAACCGTACTCTCTGGTTGCCGCCGCCCAAATTAATGAACACCAACATCACACCCCCACACGCCCCCCTGTCCCACCCCCAATACCGCCCGGACATTGACGGCTTGCGCGCGGTCGCAATTCTCGCGGTGGTGGCGTTTCACGCCTTTCCGAATTGGGTTAACGGCGGCTTTATCGGCGTGGATATTTTCTTTGTGATTTCAGGCTTCCTGATTTCGACGATCATCATGGGCAGCCTGGAGCGCGACAGCTTCAGCTTTGTTGATTTCTACAAGCGCCGCATCCGGCGCATATTTCCGGCGCTGGCGCTGGTGCTGGCTGCCTGTTTTGCATTTGGCTGGTTTGTGCTGCTTCCCGATGAGTACATGCAGCTTGGAAAGCATATCGCAAGCGGCGCGGGATTTGTTTCAAACTTTGCGCTTTGGAGCGAGAGCGGATATTTCGATAATGCCGCCGATACCAAGCCCTTGCTGCACCTCTGGTCGCTGGGCATCGAGGAGCAGTTTTATATCGTCTGGCCGTTGCTGCTTTGGTCTGCCTGCAAGCTGCGGCTGAATCTGCTGGCCCTTGCGCTTGCCATTGCGCTCATTTCGTTTGCGCTGGGCGCCTACGACGTGCGCAGTGATGCGGTCGCCGCGTTTTATTCGCCGCAATCGCGCTTCTGGGAATTGCTGGTGGGTTCCGTACTCGCTTACATGGCGCTGCACAAAAATCTCCTGTTCAACAATTTCAGGAACAATGTTGATGCAGGGCCGGGCCAGGCGATACTCGCGCAAACGCCGGAAGCCAACGGAGCCATGCTGCGCAATTTCCTGTCGGTGCTGGGCGCGCTGTTTATTGCCAAAGGCATGCTCGTCATCGCCAGAGGCATGGAATTTCCCGGATGGTGGGCCTTGCTGCCCGTGCTGGGTGCGGCGCTGATCATCGCGGCTGGCCCGCATGCATGGATCAACCGCGTCATCCTTTCAAACCGCCTGATGGTCTGGTTCGGGCTGGTGAGCTTTCCGCTATACCTGTGGCATTGGCCGCTATTGTCGTTCGCGCACATTGTTGAGGGCAAAACACCTTCCGACGCCATCCGTTTGGCTGCCGTTTTGATCGCCATTGCGCTGGCCTGGCTGACCTACTGGCTGGTTGAAAAGCCGGTCCGCTCCGGAACTCACAGCAACGCCAAGACAGCTGCACTGGCTGGCTTGATGTTTGTCGTGGGGTATGCCGGATATGATGTTTATTCGAGAGAAGGGCTCGCATTCAGGCTTCCGAAACTGATAGCTCAACTGACGGAATATGAATATGACTATCAAAAAGCATTCCGGCAAGGCACCTGTTTTCTGACTCCAGATCAAAACTATCCCGCCTTTAGCGCTTGCGAGTCATTAGAAAAAGGCGGCGATGAAAAACCAACTATTTATTTGTGGGGAGATTCACAAGCCGCACAACTATTCGCGGGATATAAAGACGCTTTTGGTGAAAAATACAAAATAATCCAGAGAACGGCGGCAGCATGCCCCCCATTCATCAATCCCGAAATCAAGGGGCTTCCCCATTGCAAGGAAGTGAACGAATATATCCTCAAATCCATAGCCAGCAAAAAGCCCGCCAAAGTCGTGCTCTCTGTTTCATGGACTACCAACAAGGATTGGAGAAAAATTGAAGAAACCGTGATTCAACTTCACAACATCGGGATAACAGATATTGACTTGATTGGCCCCATCCCGCAGTGGAGTGCGCCACTGCCCAGGGAGCTTTGGCTATATTCCATGCAGAATAAGCTCTCGTTATTTTCCGTGCCATACCGGATGAATTTTGGGCTGAACAATAACTTTATGGAACTGGATCCACAGCTACATGATTTCGCCCAGAAGATTCATGTGAATTACATTTCACCCTCCAAGATCATGTGCAACGAACTTGGCTGCATCACAAGACTGGGAGACACAACCGATACGCTGACATCTTACAGCAGAGATCACCTGACCGAGGCCGGGGCACGATATTTGGTGTCTCATTTTCCGATGAAATAAATCCGGGCTACTGCTAACAATTTATTCCCAAACAATAACGATGGCATAATTCCGCATTAAGCCGACCCTGAGTATTTTGCAATTTCGCCAGAATAACCTCTGGCACTAGTTACCGCCGACTAGATATTCGTTTCCAACTTTATGCTCCGGAACGAGAGAGGTAACTTTGACAAAGCCGCCGATACCAAGCCCTTGCTGCACCTCTGGGCTGTGCATCATGGAACAGCTTATCCTCTGTCCGCTGCTGCTTTGGCTTGCCTGGAAGCTACAGCTAAGCCTGCTGACCATGGCGCTGGTCATTACGATTATCACGTTTGCGCTGGGTGGCAGTGAAGTCATCCACCGCGATACCGCCGCCTTCTATGCGCCGCTTATGCACTTCTGGGAATTGCTGGCAGGCGCTGTTATCGCCCATATGGCGTTTTAGTTATCTTCCCAGCCATACACTTGCACCAAGCAAGTGGCAGCGTTTGCTGCAATATAAATATTCGAACTTTCCAGCGTCAGGCTGCCAATCGAAGTAAATTGAGACGCGCCATTGATACTGAACGGCGCAGGATTATACGCAGAATTGTATGGCCCATAATTTGCATTTGGTGCCACTAACAAACTGGCATTGCCTCCGTTATAAGCAACGATTGATATACTAGCCGCCGTAACAGGAACAAAAGCACTAACACCAATAGCCACGTAAGTCGGTATGCTGACATTTCCCTGAACGCCAGATGACATTTGGGGCAACACCGGAAGACTTGTTGCAGGCGTAGTCACATAACTCGATTTTTTCCCTCGCGTGGACATTCCCAATAGGTAAGTGGTGCTCCCGTCTGTTCGGCATGCGCCAGGTAACAGTGCTTTGAAGTCAGTCGATGCATAACCCGTTGGCGCGGTTGGTGCACTGCTGCTCGCGTCGAATGTGGCAGTGAGGCCAGCCGTGGCATTCCACCACAGCCAACGGAAGTACCAGGTTGAGGCTGCGCGCGTAGACATGATGGAAAGTGGTGCTCCAACTGCGCCAGCAGCATTTACGGTGAGGTTGACGTTTTCCACGCCATAATAGGCCCCTGTGCTGTTTTCGAGGACCACCTTATCAGCCGTAATAACGCAAAGATTGGTGTTATTGGCGGTATCTGCCTTGAAGTTCTTGAACGCTGCGGGCATGGCCGAATTTATCAGTGCGCTGCCGTTTTTCATATCCAGCACATAAGTCGGCGTCGCCCCAAACGTCGGCACCGTCCCCGCCGTCACCGAGGGCGCGGTGAATACCCGCAGCACATCATCCTCGCCCCAGAATTCCGCCGTGGCGATGCCGGTTTCGGCTACGCCGGTGAAGTTGCCGGAGGTATCTATCTGCGTGTTGTGCGTGCGCGCCTTCATGATCTGGATGTTGCCGTTGAGCACATAGGCCGCGCCGCTCAACAAGGTGCTTTGTGTGCCTTCCCACAGGGGCGAAAGGTCGGCGGAGATTTGCTGCTGTGTGCCGACTAGGCCGGAATAGGCTGTCTTCAGGTAGGTCAGCAGCGTGGCCTTTAGGTTTGCCCAGGTCAACCCTTTCAGATACCAGAAGTTTGCGCTGTCGTAGAGCGGTATTTTGTCGGCATCGGCAGGCGTGGCCTTGATTGT
>JBGPSQ010000234.1:0-3939 GCA_041490205.1 Gallionellaceae bacterium | reverse complement strand
GTGCTGGCGGGCGTGCTCGGGTCTGGATATGGCCTGTATCACCTGATCGAACTCAGGATCGATTACCAGGAGCAGCGCAACGCCTACCTGAAGAACGAGGTGAGCAAACTCGAAGCGCACCTTGCGCAGTTGGACAAGCCGCGCAAGGAGGCCAAGGGCCTTCAGGATCTGGGGCAATCCATGCAATACCTGTATAACGCCAAGGCTATCGATACGGGCATGTTCAATTTCCTGGCCCGGGAGATTCCGCCGGGGGTGCAACTCACCTATGCGGGACTCGACCAGGGCAAGCTGAAACTCCGCGGCCTTGCCCGTTCGGGCGGAGAGGTGAACGGCCTGATGCATGCAATCGAAGCCTCCCCTTGGCTGGACCGTGCCAAGCTGGTCTCGAGCACGGAACGCGAGGAACAGGGGCGCCGTCTCCAGGCGTTTGTTATCGAGGCGAAGGCCGGGTATTTCCTCAAACCGGTGGCAGCCAGCAGCGGCAAGCCGGATGGCGACAGGCGAAAGGCCGCAAGCGCTGCGCCGCCATCCCTCCCGATTGAGCCTTCACACCTGGAGGAAGCATTCGGCAATAAAGACACTATCGTATGGGCATCTGCGGTGCTGGCGGCTGGCCTTACTCTGCTGTCTGCGGGCTGGCTGATCCGGCGCTGGCGCAGCAAGCGCGCAGCTTCCGCCGGGCAGCGCGAACCATTCTTCGAGCGTTCCACCGCACAGTTCGACGCGCTCGATCCGCATGACGTGTCCAGCTGGGGGATGATTCCCAGGATGGCGGTGCTGTTCGAGCTGGCCGTAATCGCGGGCGTGGCAGCCTGGTTGGTGCTGGACGATTCCTGGGATGACTATTCCAGCAAGATCATGGTCGAGGAGAAGCTGAAAACCCAATTCCTCGAATACAACAGAAAAGTCGTGAATCTCGACCTGCTGCTGCACGGATACTCGCAGATCAAGCAGGTCTATGCGCCGGTGATCCATGCGTTTCCCACCCGCGTGGATGGCGCCCAGTTCGAGGCCGGAATACGGGATGCGGCGCGCAAGGCCGGGGTCTCCCTCACGCAGGCGAATCGGGAAAGCAGAATCGATGGCGGAATGTTTCCAGGCATGCCGGTTTCCGTGCGGGTGGTCGGCAGCTTTGACGGAATCGGCGCGTTCGTCGGGAGGGTGGTGAAATTGAATGGGGTCGTCACGCTGCAAAGCTTCGATCTCGTCCCGGATGAGCCAGGCGGCAAGGGAGGAAAGAACATGAAATTGCGCCTCAACGCCATGCTGGCTTCGCACGCTTATGACCTCGACGCAGGCCCGGCAAAAATGAATAAGGGGGCGGCCAAATGAAAGTCATGTCTTGCACAAGCAATGCCGGCAAGTACCTCCCTCGGCTTACGGCGCTGCTGGCCGTGCTGTTGCTGGCGGGGTGCGGCGATTCCCGGGAAATCGATGACCTGAAGGTGTTTGTCAGGGACGCAGGCGCAAACGTGCGCGGCAATGTGGAGGCGCCGCACTTGCCCGAGCCGGCACCGGCAGTCAATTTCATGGGAACGGGGCCGGTGCGGCAGCCGTTTGATCCGGCCCGGCTCGACTCCCCGGCCCAACGCCCAGGCCCAACACGATCGACGCAGAAAAGGATAACCCAATGAGCGCCCCGATGATTGCCCAGACAGACAACAGCCCTGCATCTGATTCCCTGCCCGGCGCGGGGAGACTCGCCCCGCCGGACTTTGACCTGCTGATGCGGCTGGCCATATTCATGCTGATCGCCTGGGCTTTCAGCCTTTACGGCAATGAGGCGACCGGCAACCATGACGAGAAAATCCAGGATGGCGTTTTCTGGGTGCTGGCCGGGCTCGCCGTGGTGTGGCGGCTCAGGATCAAGCGCGGGCAGGCACAAGCAAGCGATGCTGCGCTCGCGCCGAAATCAACAGGAATGGGACAGGGCGAGCAACTCTCGCAAGCGGCCCGCGGACAATTGACGAGGGACGCGAAGGCGGCCGCAGCCTGGCTGGATGCCTGGCGCGTGGTGTGGTGGCTGGCGGCGCTGGCAGTGCTGGTCTATGCGACACAGTTGTTCATGCTGCTGGTACTGCTGTATGCCGCATGGCACGCCTTGTGCGGGGCGATGAACCTCCGCCGCCGCCGCATCTGGCAGCGCGCGTCGAAGCGGGCCGCGGCCTCATCCGGCCAAGGTCATGCCGCACGCACAACAGCATGGTTCAGGCCGATTTACTGGTTCGAGCGATTCATCCTCTCCTGGCTGCTGCTGCCCGCGCGCCTGGGGATGTTGGCGCTGAGTCTGTTGTGGCGGTACGGTGGGCAGGCCATCGGCGATGCCGTGCTGGTTGCAGTGTTGTGGTGCCTGGCGCTCCTGGCAACTGCAGGGGCCGGAATGCTGGCCGGGTAGCGTCTGCTGCCGTCCGCGCTTGCAAGGGAAAATTAGAAGTTTGAATGTGGACATAACCAAGGAGGTACTTGTGAAAAATAATGGCAGGCATCAGCAGGGATTCACCTTCATCGAACTGATGGTGGTGGTCGCGATCATCGGCATCCTGGCCGCAGTCGCGATCCCGGCGTACCAGGACTACATCGTCAAGGCCAAGCTCGCCGAGGCGGCAGAACTCGTCGGGCCGGTCAAGAAGGCCATCGCGGGCTATTACGACCGCTGGGGGCAGTTGCCCATCGATAATGCCGCCGCCGGATTGCCGCCGCCTTCGTCGCTGCGCGGCAGCAAGGCGGTGATTGAAATCGAGGTGCGCGACGGCGTCATCGGCGTGCTGCTGGATAACGTCAAGAATGAAACCATAAACAAGAAGCGCATTTTCCTGCGCGCCGCCTTCAACCGGGCCAATCCGACCGCGCCGTTACAGTGGGTGGGCAACGACCTCGACCCGCCCACAGGATATGCCGCCTCGTCCGAGACCTGGGGAGATATGGCTTCCGACCCCGTTGCGCTCAGGTTCTTCGGCGGCGCGAAACAGAGTGTCCTGAAAACAGGCGGCCCCAAATGAAGCTCACGCGCGCACTGCCCTCTTTTTTCGAGCAACTTACCTTGGAGCTGCTGTTCAGCATCGGGATCATATTTGCCGTCATGGCGGTGCTGCTGCCCGGATACCAGGTTTGCGTGGAGCGTGCGGAAATGTCCAAGCTCTTGAGCGGTTTTGGCAGTGAATCTCACGAGAGGATGATCGGCATGGCCCTGAGCGGAGAAGTGGCGGCGAAGGATGATCAGATGGCGGCTTCGGGGCATCCCTTCACCCAGCCGCAGATCGGCGGCAGCCCCGTCAGCGAGCGCATCGTCAACGGCGGCATCCGCTATGAAGGCAAGCTGGGCAAGCCGTTTTTCCTGACCTTCACCCCCTCCGTGAACACCGCAGAACCAACCGGGAATATCCTCTGGCTGTGCGGCAACCAGAAAGCGCCGCCGGGCTGGACCCAGCCCGCGCAGCCGGGCACTGATCTGCCGCCGAAATTGATTCCACAAGTTTGTCGAGATTAAGGAAAAATCATGAAACCATTACTGACTTATTCCACGGGGGCGCTGCTGTTCAGGCAACTGGCCGCCTCCACCCGCAACCGCCTCCCTTACCGGGAGACACTGGAAATCCTGGCGCAGGATCCGGAGATGTTCGGGCGCGATTCCCCAGCCGTGCAAGCCTTGATCCGCCAACTGGACGGCGGCGTGACGCTTGCCGCCGCGCTGCGCGCCCTGCCCGAGTTGGTCGCCCCGGAAACGGCGCTCCTGATAGAGGAGGCGGAATCCCACGGCAACCTTGCGCAAATCCTCGATGCCATAGCCGACGACTATACCGAACTGGCGCAGCGCAGGACGGCGGTGCGCACCGCGTTGTTCTGGCCCACGGTCATAGCATGCGCGGTTGCGGTACTGGTCGTGTTCATGATGATATTCGTCATCCCGTCTTTCAAATCCCTTTACGCCGGATTTGG
>JBGPSQ010000233.1:0-3955 GCA_041490205.1 Gallionellaceae bacterium | reverse complement strand
GGCCGACGTCGAGGCGGCGTTGCAGCGCCATGAGGCTGTTAATAATACGAAGGTGGCGGCATGAAGTTGTGCGGATTCGAGGTTGGTCTGAACCAGCCATTATTTTTGATTGCCGGGCCGTGCGTGATCGAGTCGCGCGAGATGGCGCTGGATACCGCCGGACAATTGAAGGAAATTTGCCGCGATCTGGGTATCAATTTCATCTACAAGTCCTCCTACGATAAGGCCAACCGCAGCTCGGGGAAGTCGTTCCGCGGCCTGGGCATGGATCGCGGGCTGGACATACTCGCCGACGTGAAGAAACAGATTGGCGTGCCGGTGTTGACCGATGTGCACACCGAAGACGAGATCGAGCCCGTGGCAGCGGTGGTGGACGTGTTGCAGACTCCGGCGTTCCTGTGCCGGCAGACCGATTTCATCCATGCGGTCGCGCAATGCGGACGCCCGGTGAATATCAAGAAAGGCCAGTTCCTGTCTCCGTGGGATATGCAGAACGTGGTGGAGAAGGCAAAAGAGGCCAGCGGTTCGGCCCACATCATGGTGTGCGAGCGCGGTGCATCGTTCGGCTACAACAACCTGGTGTCGGACATGCGTTCGCTGGCGGTGATGCGGAATACCGGCTGCCCGGTGGTGTTCGACGGCACGCACTCGGTGCAATTGCCCGGCGGGCAGGGTACTGTCAGCGGCGGGCAGCGCGAGTTTGTGCCGGTGCTGGCGCGCGCGGCGGTGGCGGTTGGAATTTCCGGCCTGTTCATGGAAACCCACCCGAGCCCGTCCAAGGCATTGTCGGACGGCCCGAACGCCTTTCCGCTCGGGCATTTGAATGACTTGTTGAAAACCTTGATGGTGCTGGACGCGGCCGTCAAGGAACAAGGTTTGATTGAAGAAAAAGTCGATTTGAAAAACGTTTGAAAAGTTGGAATAAGGATAAAGAATGAGTGCAATAGTTGATGTCATCGCCCGTGAGATACTGGATTCGCGCGGCAACCCCACCGTGGAAGCGGATGTATTGCTGGAATCCGGCGTAATGGGGCGTGCCGCAGTGCCGTCCGGCGCATCCACCGGGACCAAGGAAGCCGTGGAGCTGCGCGATGGCGACAAGGATAGATACCTGGGCAAGGGCGTGCTGGAGGCTGTAGAGAATGTAAATACCGAGATTGCCGAAGCTATCATCGGTCTGGATGCGGCGGAACAAACATTCATAGACCAGACCATGATCGATCTGGACGGCACCGAAAACAAATCGCGCCTGGGCGCCAACGCCATCCTGGCAGTGTCCATGGCCGTGGCCAAGGCAGCGGCTGAAGAGGCCGGCCTGCCGCTGTACCGTTACTTGGGCGGCTCTGCGCGCATGGAAATGCCGGTGCCGATGATGAATATCATCAACGGCGGCGCACATGCCACCGGCGGCTCCGACCTGCAGGAATTCATGATCATCCCGGTGGGTGCCGAGACCTTCCGCGAGGCGCTGCGTTGCGGCGCCGAGGTGTTCCACAACCTGAAGGCCATCCTGCACCATCGCGGGCTTGCCACGACGGTGGGCGACGAGGGCGGCTTTGCGCCCGCGCTGGGCTCCAACGAAGGCGCGCTCAAAGTGATCGTGGAAGCCATCGAAAAAGCAGGCTATGTGCCAGGCACCGATGTAGCGATCGGTATAGACGCCGCCGCATCTGAATTCTTCAAGGATGGGAAATATCATCTGGCCGCAGACAAGATGACGCTGACCCCGGAGCAGATGATAGATTTGTATGCTACCTGGGTGGACAAGTATCCCGTCATCACCATTGAGGATGGCATGAGCGAGCACGACTGGGACGGCTGGAAGAAGCTGACCGACCGTCTTGGCAAGAAAATCCAGTTGGTTGGCGACGATGTATTTGTGACCAACACCAAAATCCTGAGCGAAGGTATCCGCCAGGGCATCGCCAATTCCATCCTGATCAAGGTCAACCAGATCGGCACGCTGACCGAGACTTTCGCCGCCATCGAGATGGCCAAGCGCGCGGGCTACACCGCCGTGATCTCGCACCGCTCCGGCGAAACCGAAGACTCCACCATCGCCGACATCGCCGTGGCGACCAACGCGCTGCAAATCAAGACAGGCTCCCTGTCGCGCTCCGACCGCATTGCGAAATACAACCAGTTGCTGCGTATCGAGGAAGACCTGGGCGACTGCGCCTCCTACCCGGGGCGCGGCGCCTATTACCAGTTGAACCGGTAATCCCCGGCCATCCGGATGCGCTGGATCCCGCTCATACTGGCCGTCCTGATCCTGCTTCTGCAATATCCGCTGTGGTTTGGTAAGGGCGGCTGGTTTAAGGTTTGGGAGCTCAGCCGCGAGGTCGAGACGCAGAAGCAGGCCAACCTGCAAGCGCGGGCGCGCAACGCGGTGATGGATGCCGAAGTGCGCGACCTCAAGCAGGGCACCGATGCCATCGAGGAGCGCGCGCGCAGCGAGCTCGGCATGATCAGGCGTGGCGAAGTGTTCATCCAGGTGGATGACGGGCATCCTTCATCCGCACCCGTATCGGTGACAGCCATGGCCGCTTCGGCTGTTTCTCGACCTGCCGCATCCCAACATGCCTCAGTCAGGCCGCCCGGTGCGAAATAATCCGGTGGAAGCAGCGCGCGCAATTTTCTTGCTTCTCGCCGCCTTGCTTGTGGTTCATGGCATGGCGGCTCCTGCCATGGCGGAGGAAGCGCCACCGGCGGATGAGCCACTGCCCAACCGTATCCAGGGCGACTTGGGGATGCTCGCGGACAAGGAGCAAAGCCCGATCAGGGGCGACAACACGCGCCTCTTGCCCTTGCCTTTCGCTTTCTTCGACTATGGGCGGTTGTATGCCAGGCTCGACACCTTCGGCATCAAGACCCTGCCAGTCGGTTATGGGTATCTCGAAATTGCAGGCAGGGTAAAGTTTGACGGATACAAATCCGCAAATAATGCGGCATTGAAGGGGATCGGTGACCGCCAGAACTCATTGCCCATAGGCCTCGGCACTTTCCAGTTGACGCCGGTCGGCGGATTTTTCCTATACGCACTGCATGACATCAATCGCTCGAATGGCAATTTGTTCGAGGCCGACTATGTTGCCGAGATCGAGCTTGGGGGGATGACACTCTATCCCGAAACAGGCGTGGAATACTACACCGGCCAATACAACCGCTATTACTACGGCATATCGCAAGCAGAGTCCGCGGCGAGCGGCTATGCGGCCTATAGCCCGCAGGCTTCGACCGTTCCGTTCCTCAGCATGTTGCTTGAAGTTCCGGTGATGAAAAATTGGAATGCGAATTTTTATCTGCGGCGCAAATGGCTGGGGCCAGCCATCGCGAACAGCCCGCTGGTCGGCACACGACATGCGGACAGCGGGTTCATCGCATTAGTGCGGCATTTCGAATGACTCTGCTTCTTTGAGCGGGATTTCCTCTGCATTTGCAAAATATCCTGATTTATACCAATAGACAAGTAAAATTATCGGGTATATGCTGGCTAATAATTATTTTAAATATTGTCTTTTCACAGGCCTGGAACAGGAGGCAAGAAAATGGACAAGGCATACGTTTCGGAATTTGCTGTTTTCATGGACCACTACCTGCATGACCACCCCGAGGTAGTTGCAGACCAGAAATTCGGGTGGGATTTATTCTGGAAACGGCAAGGCGACGCGCTGTGAAAAGCGGATATGGTCTCCGGGAATTTCAGCCTGCTTTCAGCCCGGTCATTGCCTCCGCCCGCACCCAGCGGTCGAAATCTTCCGCAGCAACGTAACCCAGGGCGAGCGCGGCCTGCTTGAGCGTGGTGCCGTCCTTGTGCGCGCGCTTGGCGATTTCGGCGGCACGGTCATAGCCGATGTGCGGGGTGAGGGCGGTCACCAGCATCAATGAGCGTTCCATCTGCTCCGCGATGCGCTCGCGGTTTGCCGTGATGCCGCGCACGCAATGCTCCTCGAAG
>JBGPSQ010000232.1:0-3996 GCA_041490205.1 Gallionellaceae bacterium | reverse complement strand
GGAAATGGCAACTTTAGAGTCGTCAGCCGCGAAAGCGGGAGCAGAAATGGCTGCCAAAACGGCCAGCGCGATCAATTTCTTTTGCATTGTATTCCCTTCCTTAATGTTGTTGAGCTGGGGCGGATTATCCCGCCTCACTTCAGCAAATTCCCCTAACATGAGAATTCGGTAAACATTTTGCACTAAACCAAGAAACAATCCAGCCTCGTAATAAAAATTTCACATTTATCGTGTCTTTTATACAACACCGGGTAAACCCCTAAATAAACGGGCGAGTTCCGCACCGGGATCAGGGGCACGCATGAAAGCTTCGCCGACTAAAAAAGCATGCACTTGGTTGGCGCGCATCAATGCCACATCTTCCGGCTTGACTATGCCGCTTTCCGTCACCGGGATGCGATCTTGCAGCTTTCCGTTCGAGAGTATCTGTGGCAGCAAATCCAGCGTGGTTTGCAGGCTTACATCGAAGGTGCGCAGATTGCGGTTGTTGATTCCGATGAGGGGGGTGCTGAGCTTTAGCGCGACCTCGAGTTCGCCGGCATCGTGCACTTCCACCAGTACGCCCATGTTCAGGCTGTGCGCAAGCGCCTCGAATTCCTTCATTTGCGACAGGCTCAACGCGGCTGCGATCAACAGGACGGCATCCGCTCCCATCGCCCGCGCCTGGTAGATTTGGTAGGCATCCACTATGAAATCCTTGCGCAGCACTGGGAGATTGCAGGCCGCTCGCGCCTCTTTGAGGTATTCCGCGCTGCCTTGGAAGAACTGCGCATCGGTCAGCACCGAGAGGCAGGCGGCACCGTTTGCCGCATAGCTTGCGGCGATTTCCGCCGGGCGGAAATCTTCGCGCAACACGCCCTTGCTGGGGCTGGCCTTTTTGATCTCGGCGATCACGGCAGGCTGGCCCGCTGCGATCTTGCCGCGTATCGCGCCCACGAAATCCCGCGACGAAGGCGCCTGCTCGGCCTCGGCGCGCAATAGCGGCAAGGGCTTGGCAGGCTTGGCGGCAGCCACTTCCTGCGCTTTGACGGCCAGGATTTTTTTCAGGATGTCTGACATGCTGCACTTTCGGAGATTTAAATTTTTGAAGCGTCCCTTTGTTGTCTTTCCGGGGTCGTCTTTCCGGGCCCGTTATTCTGCGAACGATGCACCCAATTGTTAAACGGTTTTTTGGACATTTTACCACCGCCGTTTTCGCGAGACACTCCAATCCGGATACAATGTCCCAATCTGTCGTATTTACACACACAATTTATGCTGATTCCGTTATGCTGATCTTGGGAATCGAGACTTCCTGCGATGAAACCGGCATCGCGTTTTACCACACTGAACGCGGCCTGCTGGCGCACGCGCTGCATTCGCAGATTGCTATGCATAATGAATACGGCGGCGTGGTTCCAGAGCTGGCCTCGCGCGACCATATACGCCGCGTGCTGCCGCTGGTGCGCGAGGCAGCCGCAAAATCCGGCTGCACTTTGCACGATATTGACGCGATTGCCTATACCCAGGGGCCTGGCCTTTCCGGCGCTTTGCTGGTGGGCTCGGGCATAGGATGCGCGCTGGCTTACGCGCTGGATATTCCCGCCATCGGCATCCACCATCTGGAAGGGCATTTGCTTTCACCGCTGCTTTCAGACCCGGCGCCGGAATTTCCTTTCGTGGCCTTGCTGGTTTCCGGCGGGCACACTCAGCTCATGCGCGTGGACGGCGTGGGGCAATACACCCTGCTGGGAGAGACGCTGGATGACGCCGCAGGCGAAGCGTTCGACAAGAGCGCCAAGCTTTTGGGACTGGGCTATCCTGGGGGAGCCGCGCTTTCCGCCTTGGCGCAGAAGGGCACGCCGGGACGCTACAAGCTGCCGCGCCCCATGCTGCACAGCGGCGACCTGGAATTCAGTTTCAGTGGCCTGAAAACCGCCGTGCTGACGCTCACGCGGCAACATGAATCTTCCGTCCAGCCAATGGATGAACAGGTACGCGCAGACATCGCGCACGCGATACAACAGGCCATCGTGGATGTGCTGGCTGGTAAATCGCTCGCGGCACTGAAGCAAACCGGGCTCAAACAGCTAGTAGTCGCGGGCGGCGTGGGAGCAAACCGGCAATTGCGCGGCCAGCTCGACGCAGCGGCCGGTAAGAATGGTTTTCGCGTATTCTATCCTGACCTGGAATTCTGCACCGACAACGGCGCAATGATCGCCTTCGCGGGTGCGCTCAGGCTGAAAGAACAGGATGCCCCGCGCGATTACCGCTTCGACGTGAAACCGCGCTGGGATTTGCAGAAGATCAACCCCAATCTGAATACGCTGTAGGGTCAAACATTCGCACATCACTGTCCGCGTGCGAATGAATTCGCACCTACTGGCCATCAATTACTTCTCAGGCTGTCCTTCGGATTTTTTGCTGCCAATCTTGCTTTCCGTCCCGTCCAGCAGGTTTTTGATGTTGCTTTTGTGACGCCAGATCAGCAGCGAGGACATGATGAATGTGGCCAGCAACAACTTATTTTGCAGAAAGATGGGAAACACACCATATAACGGCGCACTCGCGGCGGCAACCAGAGCGGCCAGGGAAGAATAGCGAAACAGGTAAGCCACGAGGAACCATGTTGCCAGCACCGCAAGCCCCAGAATGAAATTGAATCCCAGCAACACGCCCAAGGCGGTCGCCACACCCTTGCCGCCCTTGAAGCGCAGGAACACAGGGAACACATGGCCAAGGAAAACAGCCAGTCCCGCCAATGCCATCAGCGTGAGGTGTCCTTCGTCGTAGGGTCCGAAGTAGCGCGCCAGCATCACCGCCAGCCAGCCTTTCCCGGCGTCGCCCAGAAGGGTCAGCGCAGCAGCGGCTTTTTTTCCGCTACGCAACACGTTGGTCGCGCCGGGATTGCCGGAACCGTAGGTGCGAGGATCGGCCAGGCCGAACGCCTTGCTCATCAACACTGCAAAAGGGATGGAGCCCAGCAGGTATGACACTATAGTTAGGACTGCGGCAAGAAAAATTAGGTTCAACATTCGCTATGCCTTAAAATATGGAACGGCGGATTTTACGCCATTCTTTAGCGACCGTGATGGACATTATATTTTTGCGCGAATTGAAAATTGACACGCTGATCGGCGTGTATGAATGGGAAAAGCGCGTTCCGCAAACCTTGCAGTTCGACCTGGAGATCGCGCTGCCCAACAGCCGCGCTTGCCAGAGCGATGACATCGATGACGCGCTGGATTACGCCAAGATCATCGCACACATCCAGGAGGTGTTGGGCAGCCGCCACTTCAACTTGCTGGAAGCACTGGCCGAGCACATCGCGCAAATCCTGCTCGACGATTTCAGGGCGCCCTGGGTCAAGGTCAGCGTCGCCAAGCTGCACGCGATACGCGGCAGCAGGATGGTGGGAATCAGCATCGAGCGCGGTCAATTAAAATAGATTGCGTGGCCTAAAACTAGTGGCGCAGCAAAGCAAACCCGTCGAAGTAGCCGCCGCCGTCCTGCAAAAACCGGACGGCTCTTTCCTGTTGGCACAACGCCCCGCCGGAAAAATCTGGGCGGGTTATTGGGAATTCCCCGGCGGCAAGGTCGAACCCGGCGAAACGCCCTATCACGCACTGGTGCGCGAGTTGCGCGAGGAGCTGGGCATCGAGGTGGAAACCGCTTACCCATGGATAACGCGGACTTTCACTTACCCTCACGCCACGGTACGGCTGAATTTCTTCCGCGTCACGCAATGGCGCGGCGAGCCGCATCCGCACGAGGGACAGGAGTTTTCCTGGCAGACGCCATCGGGCTTCGCGGTTGCGCCGATGCTGCCAGCCAACGCACCCGTGCTGCGTGCGCTGGAATTGCCACCGCTGTATGCGATCAGCAACGTGAAGGAACTGGGCGAGGATGTATTTATCGACCGGCTGCAAGCCGCGCTGAATAACGGCCTGCGGTTGGTGCAGTTGCGCGAGAAGGCATTGTCGCGCGAGGCATTGCGTGCGTTGGCACGGCGCATGT
>JBGPSQ010000231.1:0-4008 GCA_041490205.1 Gallionellaceae bacterium | reverse complement strand
GGGGCGCGCGCCGATGATGTTGGTTGATACACCGTGGTAATCGGACAGGTCTGCATCCGTCATTTGCCGGGGGGCGTCCTTGGCGGTATAGCCGCAGATGAGCGAGGCGCGGGCCAGTTCCATGTCGGTCGGCGCGGGCTGCTTGAAGGGGGCTGCCGGTTGCTGCGAGGGGGGAGTACCCGGCAGGCCGGGGGCATCGCCGGTGGTTGCAGCGCTGGGCGGTAGGCCGGTGGGCTGCGGGCTGGTGCCGTCGCCCTGGGCTGTCGAATATAAATTTACAATGCCGGCCTTGACGGAGTCGGGTGTGTGCGCATAGATATAGTCCGATCCCTGCTTGAGCGCGTCGCCAGCCTGCGAGTACAAATCGCCGATGAATGATCCGGATTCGGGCGAGCCGGTGTCTTGCGGGCTATCGGCCATGGTTTGCCCCTGCCTTGCCGCGTCTTGCGCTGAAAATGGAATTGCCCATCGCCGCCCGCCCTGTTAAGAATGGGCTGGATTGTGCGGAGCTATTGAGCGGTTAAGGGCACTGGCGGTGAATCAAGGGCGCTGCCGTGCAGGCCACTGAGGCTCAGTGGCGGGTTTGGAGGATGTTTACCTGGATGCTTCGGGCTTGGCCGCAACGGGGCCGGATGCGGCCTTTTGCGCTTCCTGCTCTTTCACCATCTGTTTGACTTCTTCGCGTGTGGCGGGGGGCAGTTTTTTGAAGGCGCGATATTTGCGGCGCGCTTCTTCGCGCTGTTCCGGCGTGAGCTTGCTCCAGTATTCGAGCTGCTCATGCATGCGGTGTTTCTTTTCCGGCGTGAGAGTGTGATAGCGCCGCGCAAGCTCGATATAGTAGCGCTGTTTTTTTTCCGGCAGGGTGTCCCATTCCCTGGAAAGCGGGGAAAGCGCTTCCTGCTGGCCGGGGGTGAGTTCCGTCCAGGGCTTGGCAAGCGCGGGCAGGGCCGTGCCGGCCAGCATGGCGGCCAGGGCAAATGAGATAAGGCGGCGGAGCGGGCGCATCTTTGCGTCCGGCTAGTTTACATAGACATCAACGGGCATGTCATCGGTGAGGATCGCCAGGTCGGCTTCGCTGTTGTCCTGCGTTTGCTGCCAATAGTAAGCCACGCCGCCGAACAGGCTGACTGTCACCAGCAGCGTGGCGAATGCGGTCACCATGCGGCGCCTTGGGTCCGTCGCCATCGGGCGGCGGCCGGTTTTCTCCGGCGCATGACGCAATAGCGCCTGCTCGCGGGCGGCGCTCAGTCCGGCAAGGGTTTTTGGTTCGAGTTGCGCGACCGAACGGTTAAGCAACTGCCTTATTGTATTTATATTCAAATATTCATTCATGGCAGGGTTACTCCTTTGGCTTTCAGGGCGGCTGCCAGGGCGTGCGTCGCGCGGGAACAATGCGTTTTGACGCTGCCTTCGGTGCATCCCATGATCGCCGCTGTCTCGGCAGTATCCAGGTTCTCCCAATAACGCAGCAGGAAGGCTTCGCGTTGACGCGATGGTAGTATTTTTAATGCATCCTCAATCAATGCAAGGACTTGCGATTGCTCAAGTTTGGCATCCGGGGCCATGGGCTGGCTGGGGTTGTCCTTGTCCTGCAGGATGTCGAGCGGGTCATGATCCTGGTCGTCGTGCTGCGGGATCAGCGAGGACATCAGGGTGGACCAGGCCGAACGCACCTTTTGCCGCCGGTAGTAGTCGCGGATGGTGTTTTGCAGGATGCGCTGGAACAGCATGGGGAACTCTTCCGGCGGGTGCCCGCCGTATTTTCCGGCGAGCTTGATCATCGCATCCTGAACGATGTCCAGCGCCATGTGCTCGTCATGCACGGCGAACAGCGCCTGCTTGTAGGCGCGGCGCTCGCTTTCGGCGAGAAACCGGGAAAGTTCGTCGTGGCTGGCCAGTTTGCATTGCTCCGTATTAACGTGTGAAACCCGCGCAGCGGCTCGTTTGCCCTTTCTCCCGCCTGTGGGGGAAAGTTGGATAGGGGGAAACGGGCACGGCAAATTTCGTTACCAAGGGCGGCATCTTTGCCATGCCCGTTGGGTGCGCCATACTAGCAAATTCCGGCCTTTGCCGCTTTTTTACCTGATCAGGCACGGCACAGGGGTTGACCAAAATGCGCACAACCTATATCTTGTGCGGTTCTCCGGGTCATTTTTTGTTTTTGCAATTAGATTATTAGTTAGGGTAGTGAGCCATGGAACTGACGGGCGCGGAAATAGCCATCAGGTGTTTGCAGGAAGAAGGGGTCGAATATGTGTTCGGCTATCCCGGCGGCGCGGTGCTGTTCATTTATGACGCGCTGTTCAACCAGGACAAGGTGAAGCACATTCTGGTGCGCCACGAGCAGGCGGCAGTGCACGCCGCGGACGGCTATGCGCGCTCCACCGACAAGGTGGGCGTGGCGCTGGTCACCTCCGGCCCCGGCGCCACCAATGCCGTGACCGGCATCGCCACGGCCTATATGGATTCGATCCCGCTGGTGATCATCAGCGGCCAGGTGGCGAGCAGCTTCATCGGCGAAGACGCTTTCCAGGAAGTGGATACCGTCGGCATCACCCGCCCCTGCGTGAAGCACAATTTCCTGGTGAAGGATGCCAAGGATATTGCCGTCACCATCAAGAAGGCGTTTTTCCTGGCCAAGAGCGGACGCCCCGGCCCGGTGCTGGTGGATATTCCCAAGGACATCTCCAACCAGAAGGCCGAGTACAGCTACCCGCAGACGGTGAACATACGCTCCTATCATCCCCCGACACACGGCGAGGTGAGCCAGATTCAGCAGGCCGCGCAATTGCTGCTGGAAGCCAAACGCCCGATGATCTATAGCGGCGGCGGCGTGGTGCTTTCCGGCGCATCCAGACAACTGGCGGAGCTGGCGCACATGCTGGGCTTCCCCGTGACCAACACCCTGATGGGCCTGGGCGGCTATCCCGCGACCGACAAGCAGTTCGTCGGCATGGTGGGCATGCACGGCACTTACGAAGCGAACATGGCCATGCAGAATTGCGACGTGCTGCTGGCGGTGGGCGCGCGCTTCGACGACCGCGTGATCGGCAACGTGGCGCATTTCGCCCAGGTGAAGCGCAAGATCATTCATATCGACATCGACCCCTCCTCCATCGCCAAGCGCGTGAAGGTGGACGTGCCCATCGTCGGCGACGTGGCGCATGTGCTGGGCGATCTGCTGGCCGTGCTGCACGGAGCCAGACAGCGGGCGGACACAGCGGCGCTTGCCGCGTGGTGGAAGCAGATCGACGAATGGCGCGGCAGGAACTGCATGGTGTTCAAGAACTCGGATGAGGTCATCAAGCCGCAGTACGTGATCCAGAAGCTGCACGAGATCACCGGCGGCGACGCCTTCATCACCTCGGACGTCGGCCAGCACCAGATGTGGGCGGCGCAGTATTACAAATTCGACCACCCGCGCCGCTGGATCAACTCGGGCGGCCTGGGCACCATGGGCTTCGGCCTGCCCGCCGCCATGGGCGTGCAGCTCGCGCACCCCGATGCCACCGTGGCCTGCGTCACCGGCGAGGGCAGTATCCAGATGAACATCCAGGAGCTTTCCACCTGCAAGCAGTTCCGCCTGCCGATCAAGGTGGTCGCGCTGAACAACCGCTATCTCGGCATGGTGCGCCAGTGGCAGGAATTCTTCCACGGCAACCGCTATTCCGAATCCTACATGGACGCGCTACCGGATTTTGTGAAGCTGGCGGAAGCCTACGGCCATGTCGGCATGCGCATCGAGAAGCCCTCGGATGTCGAGCCCGCACTGAAGGAAGCCTTTGCCCGCAAGCATGACCTGGTGTTCATGGACTTCAAGACCGACCAGACCGAGAACGTTTTCCCCATGGTGCCCGGCGGCAAGGGATTGTCCGAAGTGATCCTGGCGGAGGACCTGTAATGCGGCACATCATTTCTCTGCTGATGGAAAACGAAGCGGGCGCGCTTTCGCGCGTGGCGGGCCTGTTCTCGGCGCGCGGCTACAATATCGAGTCGCTTACCGTGGCC
>JBGPSQ010000230.1:0-4031 GCA_041490205.1 Gallionellaceae bacterium | reverse complement strand
GGCTTCCGTTTTGGGCAAGCCGTGCATATGTTTTATCTATATAAATGGGAGAGAAATAATGAATCGATACGTGTTGCTGTTCCTGTCGGCCTTGATCGTTGCGCCTGCATGGGCTGCAGAAGAAAAGGCGTCCATTCCGGCCTTGCAAAAGCCGGCAGAAATGCAGGCTGCGCCTGTCATCCAAACCAGTGTAGTCATCGAACTCAAGGGCCCGGCCCAGAGCGTAGCCGCACTCACCGCAGACCTGGAAAAGGACGCGTCGTACAAAGAAGCGGGTTGCTCCAGCAAGCCAGCCAAAAAATCCGCGAAAACCGCGACGATAACCTGCGCCAAAGCCGATAGCGCGCTGATGGCATTCCTGGTCAAAAATGCTGCTGTGAATATTCATTGGACGATTTCCGGCACGGCCTACACTTTCACCGCAAATTCCTCTAATGGTTGTCCTGCCGGGTGCTATTACATGCAGTGCCCAGTTGGCAGTGGTGTAGTGAGGTGCTGCAAAAACAATACGCCGTGCTGAGAACGGGTGCATTCCATCGCTTAGGCAATCAGGGATGATAAAACCGCCAGCTTGAGCTGGCGGTTTTTTTTGCGCGACTTTGTGCCATGCCTGCTCACATCTGCCTGAACAGGTGCGCGTAAGTCCGGCTGACCGCGACCTTCTCCGCCCTGTCGCGCAACGCAAGTGACACCTTCCCCATCAGGTCGTGATGGGCCGAGATTATCTGGCGCGCGTTCACCACCGTGCCGCGGTGAACCTGCCAGAACTGCTCGGCATCGAGCTGCGGGAGCAATTCCTTGAGCGGGGTGCGCAGCAACAGTTCGGCATCGCGCGTCAGGACTGTGGTGTATTTATCGGCTGATTGGAAATAGCACACCTCCTCCACCGGTATCATGCGCACCGCCTGTCCCACCTGTATACGCAGCCAGTTGAGCCGTTCCGGTTTGGCTGGCGCTGCCAATAGCTGCTGCAGGCGCGCCAGCAGCGCGTCCGGCGCAAGCGCGCTGCGTTGCTTCAGGCGCTCCACGCAACGCGCCAGGCGTTCGTCCGAGACCGGCTTCAACAGGTAATCCACCGCCGCCCGCTCGAAGGCCTGCACGGCATGGTCATCGAACGCGGTCACAAAAACCACGCGGCAATTCGCTTCCGCCTCACGCGCGGCATCCAGCCCGCTCTGCCCCGGCATGCGGATGTCGAGAAACGCGATGTCGGGTTTTTCCTCACTCAGCAGCCTCGCGGCTGCGAGACCATCGTGCACGGTGGCGACGATTTTCAGGTCCGGCCACAACCCAGCCAGGCGGCGGCGCAGGTCGTCTGCGAGGTGCGGCTCGTCGTCGGCGATGATGGCTTTCATGCCGGCAGCTCCAGCGTGGCCGTCACGCCGCCTTCCCGCTTGTTCTCCAGCGACAGCTTTCCAGAATCGCCGAACATGGCCGCCAGCCTCGCGCTGACATTCGATAGCCCTGCCCCGCCCGCATCCTTGGCCGCGAAGCCGACGCCGGTATCGCTGACCTCGATACGCAGCGATGCGCCCTGTATGCTTGCGCGGATGCCAATCTCGCCGCCGCCAATCTTGGGCTCGATGCCGTGGCGCACGGCATTTTCGATCAGCGGCTGGAGCAGCATGGGCGGGAATACCGCCTGGCGCGCATCTTCCGTCGCCTCGATGCGCCACGAAAGGCGCTCACCGAAACGAATCTTCAATATCTGCAAATAGTTTTCCAGCATGTCCAGTTCGTCGGCCAGGGTCGCGGCATCGCTGCGGGCGCGGGCCAGGGCGACACGCAGCCAATCGTTGAGGCGCTCCAGCAATATCCTGGCGGTTGCCGGATCGCTGTCGATGAGGCTGCTCACGTTCGCCAATGTATTGAACAGGAAATGCGGCTCTATTTGCGCCTGCAGCAATTTTAGATGCGCTTCGATCTCGCGCTTTTCGCTTTCGCCCTTGATTAGCTTGCGCTGCTGAACTTCAATGCCGATGCGCTCGTAAAGCAAAAGACCGGTCGCGCCGACCAGCCCGAAAAACAGCCCTATCACCATCGTGTTCCAGGTGTATTGGTCGTTCCAGCTTCCCACGCCGCTGATGGCAAAGGCCAGCGACATTCCGAGCGCGACGCTGGCGGGTAGCGTGACGCAAAACGCGGCCCAGCGCACGGTGGCATGCCGCACCAGCATCGCGAGCGGTGCGTTGAGTGACAGCACCGACAGCCCGATGCATTGCGAATAGATGAACTCGAGCCAGAACCGGCCCGTGACCGTGCCCAGCAAGCCTGCGATGGCGGTGTTAAAGACGAACGTGGCAGCCAGGTAAAACAGCGATTTTTTCATGCGGTGATTATCCGAACTTATGCGGGGCAAGGCAACCTTGCACCCTGCACGCCAATCAACTGCAACTCACGCCCGGCGGCGAATTACCTGCGCCAGCGCGGCCAGCAGGAACAGCGCGCCTGCGCCCGCAGGCCAGTCGCCAAGCAAAGTGTAAAGCGTCTCGACATGTTGTGTGGGCACGGTGCCGATGATTATGCCTTCGTTGGCCTCCCGGGCCCCCAGGCTGGCGCACACCCGGCCATAGGCGTCGAATATCATGGAGGTTCCGTCGCGAACAGGCCGCACCACCGACATGCCCCCCTCGATGGCGCGCACGCGCACCATGAGGGTGTGGTGGGGGTCGATGCCGCGCCAGTCTCCTCCCGGTACCATGACCACGCCCGCACCGCCCTTGGCATGCTCGCGCGCGAGCGCGGGGAAATCGTAGTCGTAACAGATTGCGCCCGCCGCGCGGCCCCACGGGCGCGCCAGCACCCGAATGGGCGCATCACCCTTCAGTGTCGGCTCGGAGGGGACAGGGTGGTGTTTGCGGTATACCTCGACGACTGCCCCATCCGGCCCGAACCACTCGTATTTGTCGTCGATGAGCAGAGGGGTGGTTTGCAGCAGCACGCCGTATGCCATGACGAAGTCTATTCCGTGGCGGCGCGCAAAATCGCCTCCGCGCGCGCGTATTGCGGCTTCGGCATCGGGGTTGACCAGGGTGGCCGCTTCGCTCCAGGCCACGATCTGTGCGCCGCGCTGCGCTGCGGTCTCGCTGCGGGCGAACATATCCTCGGTGTTCGCCGCCAAGTCGGCTGCACTCGGCATCCCTTGGCCAAGACCAAGGCGCGCGACGACCCCGCCCGCCCGTATGGCCGGGCCGAGGTCGAGGTTATCCAGCCGCACCGCGCCCCAACCGAGCGCACCGGTCAAGGCGGCGGCAGCAATGGCGTAATGCCGCCAATGCGCTTTGGGGGCTGGGGATTCGATCAGCAGGAAGATGTTGCCCGCAACCAGCGCCATCAATGCGGCGATCAGGGAGAGCCCGCCCAGCGACGCCAGTTGCAACAGCGGCAAATTGTCGATTTGCGAATTGGCCGACGTTGGCCATGCACCGGAGTAGCTGAGCGCAAATGTGATCCAGTCGCCGACTGCGGACAAGGCAACAAAGCTGTATACCCCCCAGACTCTGCCCAGGCGGCGGGTTATCCAGGCCCACACCATCAGCAGCAGCCACAAGGACACCCCGGCGGGAATACTGAACATGAGCGCCATGGGGGCGGACAGCGGCGCGGTGATGATCTTGAGCACTTGCAGCGCACAGGCCACGTTCAAGGTCAAAAATAGCAGCGCCGAGCCGCGCCAGCCGTGCAACCGCAGCGCGGCCACCAGGAAAGGAATGGGCGCAAACCAGCCGAGCAAGGCAATGTTCCAGCGATTGCCCGTCAGCGCGGTCAGCACGATTCCAAGCATCAGCCATACCCAGGCCGGCACCCGTGACCCAAGGCTGATATTGTCCTTGTTCGTTGCGGTAACCGAAGAATCAGCCGGGAAGCCGGATGCGGAGGCAGCGCCTCTGATTATGTTCATGAAGGAAATCCTTTTCGATTATTGAGCTTTCCCAAATACATGACAATGGTGTGCATATCTCCCTCCCTCATCCCCACCCTTCTCCCGGAGGGAGAAGGGCCTTACGTCCCTCTCCCTCCGGGAGAGGGAT
>JBGPSQ010000229.1:0-4132 GCA_041490205.1 Gallionellaceae bacterium | reverse complement strand
GTTACTGGGCCTCCGCCGGCTGTGTCATCATGCAATCCTACGACATGGAAGTCGGGGCAGGTACTTTTCACCCCGCCACCCTGCTCCGCGCGCTCGGACCGGAGCCCTGGAAGGCCGCCTACGTACAGCCTTCGCGCCGCCCCAAGGACGGGCGCTACGGCGAAAACCCGAACCGCCTGCAGCATTATTACCAATTCCAGGTGGTACTGAAGCCCGCCCCTGCGAATATCCTTGAACTGTATCTCGGTTCGCTCGAGGCACTGGGCTTCGACCTGAAGAAAAACGACATCCGCTTCGTCGAAGACGACTGGGAAAATCCCACCTTGGGCGCATGGGGCCTGGGCTGGGAAGTGTGGCTGAACGGCATGGAAGTCACGCAGTTCACCTATTTCCAGCAGGTCGGCGGCATCAACTGCAAACCCATCACCGGCGAAATTACTTATGGTCTAGAACGCCTTGCCATGTATCTGCAAGGCGTGGATAACGTGTTCGACCTCAAGTGGACAGAAGGGCTGACCTACCGCGACGTGTATCACCAGAACGAAGTGGAACAGTCTGCCTACAACTTCGAGCACAGCAATGTCGAATTCCTGCTGCATGCCTTCGGAGCCCATGAGGGCAATGCCAAGCACCTGATTGAACAACAACTCGCGTTGCCCGCCTATGAGCAGGTGCTGAAAGCCGCGCACACTTTCAATCTGCTGGATGCTCGCGGCGCGATTTCCGTCACCGAGCGCGCCGCTTACATCGGGCGCATCCGCCACCTTGCACGGAGCGTGGCGCAGAGCTATCTCGATAGCCGCGCTCGTCTTGGCTTTCCAATGGCACCGAAGGCGTGGGCGGATGAAGTGCTGGCGCAACTGGAAAAGAAGGCGGCATGAGCATGAAAATAACCTATGCCGTCATTCCCGCGAAAGCGGGAATCCAGCGAGAAAAACATTCCGCGAAGCGGACAATTTCTCGGTTTTGTCCCGCTACGCGGGGATTATCAATCAACTGGATTCCCGCTTTCGCGGGAATGACGGGGTTTTAAGATGTCAGGTCGGAATTTATTGGTGGAGTTGTTCGTCGAAGAACTGCCGCCGAAGGCGTTAAAGTCGCTGGGGGATGCTTTTGCCGATGGGATTTTTAACTGGCTAGTTAAAGCACAGTTGACGCAGGGAGCATCGGTTACTGGAAAGAAAGGCTTCGCGAGCCCACGCCGGCTCGCTGTTTTGATTCCCGATGTTTTAGAACGAGCCCCGGACAGAAATGAAAAAATCAAACTCATGCCCGTGAGTGTTGGACTGGATGCCAAAGGGCAAGCCACACCGGCATTGTTGAAGCGCCTGGCGGGCATGGGATTGGACGAATCTGCCGTCGCAACACTTAAGCGCGAGAGTGATGGTAAGGCGGAATCGCTGTTCATTGACCGTGTAGTTCCAGGCCTGGTTCTGGCGAATGGGTTAGAGGGTGCATTGCAGGAAACATTGGCGAAACTGCCCATCCCCAAGGTGATGGCCTATCAGTTGGCTGACGGCTGGAGCAGCGTGCAATTCGTGCGCCCTGCGCACCGGCTGGTGGCGTTGCATGGCGCGGACGTGGTTCCGGTTTCGGTGCTGGGCTTAAATGCCGGGCGCACCACGCAGGGCCACCGCTTCGAGGCGGCCAACGAAACGTTGGAAATCCGCGACGCCGACAGCTACGAAGCGCAGATGGAAAGCGAAGGCGCGGTGATTCCGAGCTTCGAGAAACGCCGCGCGGAAATTGTGCGCCAGTTGGCGGCGGTTGCGGCGAAAGTAGGCGGCGGGGTAAAGCCCATCGAGGATGCTGCGTTGCTGGATGAAGTAACCGGATTGGTTGAGCGCCCCAATGTGCTGCTGTGCCAGTTCGATGCGCAGTTCCTTGAAGTGCCGCAGGAATGCCTGATTCTCACCATGAAGGCGAACCAGAAATATTTTCCTCTGCTGGATCACGATGGCTTGCTTACCAATAAATTCCTCGTCGTTTCCAACATCCGCCCGGACGATGCTTCGGCGGTGATAGGCGGCAACGAGCGCGTGGTGCGCCCGCGTCTGGCGGACGCAAAATTCTTTTACGACCAAGATCGCAAGAAGCCGCTGGATTCGCGCGTGCTTGGGCTGGCTAAAGTGGTGTACCACAACAAGCTCGGCACGCAGGGCGAGCGGGTGGGGCGCGTGCAGGCCATTGCTAATGTTATTGGCGGACAAATTGAAGGGGGGCTGCTTGCTCCCAAAGCATCGAAGGCAGCCATGTTGGCAAAAGCTGATTTGTTAACTGACATGGTGGGCGAGTTCCCGGAATTACAGGGCATTATGGGACGCTACTACGCTAGGCACGATGGAGAGTCAGTCGAAATTGCTGATGCTATCGAAGACCATTATCGTCCGCGCTTTTCGGGCGATATGCTGCCGCGCAATGAGGTTGGTATATGCGTTGCACTGGCCGACAAGTTGGAAACTTTAGTCGGGCTATTCGGTATTGGTGAAAAACCGACCGGTGATAAGGATCCGTTTGCGCTACGCCGTCACGCGCTGGGGGTTATTCGCATTTTGATTGAGAAAAAATTGGATTTGCCTCTCGATATGCTTCTTCAGCAATCGGCACAGGTCTTTGACGACAAAATCAGCAATCCTAAAATTCAACTGACAGACTTTATTTTTGAGCGCCTGTCCGGGAGTCTTCGTGAGCAGGGCTATACCGCACAGGAGGTGGATGCAGTGTTGTCGTTGCGCCCACAGGTCTTGAATGAGGTGCCTAAACGTCTTGCCGCCGTGCGAGCTTTTGCCGCCTTGCCTGAAGCTGCCGCACTAGCCGCAGCCAACAAGCGCGTGGGAAACATCCTGAAGAAAGCCGAAGGAACCGTAGATGACAAAGTGAATCCCGCGTTGCTGAAAGAAGCTGCTGAAGCCGCATTGCATCAAGCGCTCGCCAGCATTAAGCCCCAAGCCGATGCGGCTTTTGAGCGTGGCGATTACACCGCTTCGCTGCAAGCCTTGGCCGCACTCAAAGCCCCGGTGGATGCTTTCTTCGATAACGTGATGGTGAATGCGGAAGACGCCGCGTTGCGTGCCAACCGCTTGGCGCTGCTTGCGCAGTTGCATCAGGCGATGAACCGCGTGGCGGACATATCCAAGCTGGCGGCATGAGCGGTATTATGATTGACAGCATAGGTAGGGTGGATAAAGTGCGAAGCACGTATCCACCAATCCCGGAGGTGGATACGGCGCGATGCGCCTTTATCCACCCTACCAACTAATGACTAGCGACTAACGGCTAATACAATGAAACTCGTCATTCTCGACCGCGACGGCGTCATCAACCACGATTCGGACCATTTCATCAAGAGCCCGGATGAATGGAAGCCCATTCCCGGCAGCCTGGAGGCAATTGCGCGGCTTTCGCAGGCGGGCTACCGCGTGGTGGTGGCGACCAACCAGTCCGGGGTGGGGCGCGGGCTGTTTGATATGACGGTACTCAATGCCATACACGACAAGATGTGCAAGGCAGTGGCCCATGCGGGCGGGCGCATAGACGCGATATTCTTTTGTCCTCACGCGGCGGATTCGAATTGCAATTGCCGCAAGCCGAAGAGCGGCATGATCGAGGAGATCGCGACTCGCTACAACATGAGCCTCGAAGGCGTTCCGGCCATCGGCGATTCGCTGCGCGACCTGGTTGCATCGGCGCGGCTGGGTGCGCAGCCGATACTGGTGCTGACCGGCAAGGGGGTCAAGACAAAGGCGGCTGGCGATTTGCCGCCAGGCACGCTGATATATCCCGATCTGGCCGCTGCGGTCGCGACCCTGGTTTGACGTGACCCCGGTTTAATATGATATTCATCCGTTCGCTGATATTTTTCCTGGTCGAAATCATCTGGATTCCGTTCTACGCGACGCTGGTATTGTTTACTTTTCCGTTCAAGGCGCACACCCGCTACTATTACATTCATGGCCTGGCCCTCAGCCTGATGTGGCTGTTGCGCATCATCTGCAATATCCGCCTGGAAGTGCGCGGCGCGGAAAATATTCCGAAAGAACCCTGCATCATCCTGTGCAAGCACCAATCGGCATGGGAGACATTTGCGTTGCAGAAAGTATTTCCGCCGCAGGTCTGGGTGCTCAAGCGCGAG
>JBGPSQ010000228.1:0-4162 GCA_041490205.1 Gallionellaceae bacterium | reverse complement strand
TCACGGTGCACCCGGCAGGGCACGCGCTCCAGACCATGTTGCCGGTAAATGCATCCACTACAAAAATGCCGCGCCCCATGGTATCCGCAACGGGCGCTTCACTATCCTCGGCGGGTGAATATCCAGCTCCGAATATCAGCACCGGATTCGCCCAGCCTTTTACCTTGACGGCTTTGGGCAGCGACCAGGTCTGGCCGAGCTCGGCAAAACCGGCATCGGCGTTGCTGCGCTTCCACAGGAATATCGGGTTATTGTGGTCGGTTACATCAATCGCGTACATGAACCGCCCACCGCGCCGCATGGTGATGTAGATGATGGCCTTGGTGGTCTTGCCGTTCCCGTCTATCGCCTGATAGAAACCCGTCGCGCCGTCCGCAAAATAATCCTTGCGTTGTGGCGCAGGGATGATGCCCGCTGGAGTGGTTGGCAATTGAAGCACTGGGGTATTGTCGTGCAAGCGCTTGAGCTTCCCGAAAAATTCCGTCGGTACGAATCCCCACAACTCTTTTCCGCCATTCAGGTCGCTGATTGTTGTCTTGGTAAGCGTGTTGGGGTCTATGAACGTGTAGTTGGGCGGATTGCCGTCTATCGCGCGGAATACACCATCGTTGCCGCCGTAGAAAATGGTAATGTCGTTCGCGCCTGCGGATACGGTTTGTGCCCCGGCGACGCCGCAATTCGTCTTGGAATAAGTAAACGAGGATGCTCCAACCGTCACTGCGCATATTTCCCCGGTGCTGAACGTGACTGGCACTACGGTGCCAAGCGCGCTCAGTGTCGCCATATCAGCCGTGGATGCCATCGCGGTCCGGAGGGTGCCGGAATCGGAAGTCGAGGTGACGTTGACGATCGTCCCGCCGTAGTTAAGCACGACGGGTCGCGAGTGGAGCACATCGCCATGCACTGAGGGACGGATATTCACCGGAGTGGCAGGGCAGCCGTTGACTCCCGGAGGATTGCCAGGCGGGCAGATGCTCGCTTCGTCGCCATAGTTATCTTCCCCGCGCACCCACCTGGTGAGCAAGTCCCGTGTAGTGGTTCCGCTGCTGGCGCTGGCCAATGTGCCCGCACCCGAGAAGGCAGCCAGCGGAGCAGGCGCCGCGTACTGGTACGTGAATTGGGTGGCGGTGGTAATAGTGATAGGCCAGAGCCCATTGTATCCCGCAGGTGTCGCTCCGCCGATGCCGATGGTCGCACCGGTCGTGAACCCATGGGCCGCCGCCGTGGTAACGGTTGCCATATTGGGCGTGTAATTGCACGCCATGTCATTCGTCGCGGAATTGAGGACCGGCGTTGTCACGGCAAGGTCCAAATACCCGGAAGACGGCAGGGAGTTATATATCGGGTTGATCACAACCGTCGCGACAGTGCCATTCAGCACCGTGAAGTTTGGGTTGGTGCATCCGCTGATGGTCAATGTTTGCCCGAGTTGCATGGTATTGCCGAGGCTCCATATCCAGAAATAGTTTGTAGCAAGCGCCGCCGTAGTGGGCAGCACGGCCGTTCCGCCGCCCCCGGCGTTGGTGTAGGTGAAGGTTCCGGCGCCGGTGTTGACGGCGGTCACGACGCAATAGGGGGTGCAGTCGTATTTCGCCGCCCCGGTCGCTATTTTAAGTTGTGCGCCCACATAAAGCTTGGCCGCCACGTCCGATGCGGGCGTTACGGTGGACGTCACGATGGAGCCTGCTTTCGCAAGGGCGGTGATGGTGATTGCCACGGGCGCACCGGCGCCGGTTCTGCCGCCGGAGTTCGCGCCGCCGCCTCCCACGGTGCCGGCAGATGTGATGGTAAGAATCGGCACTGAGGCAACGCCCAGCATCACATCGGTGATGGCCGTATTCGAGACATCGAAGGGGTATGTCGAAAGCGGCACGGATCCGGTGCATCCGCCGCCCGGGCAATAAGTATATAGCTTGCGCGGGTTGGTGGCGGAGCCCGGCGCGGCTGAATAATTGTCGCTCAGGTTGGTCAAGCGCAATATCTGGGCGTGGCCCCCTTTTTCTACCACGTCGCCATCCGGCAAATCAAATGCTCCGCCTATGCCATTCGGATTTTTTAGCCAGAACCCGGCTGCAGGATCGTTGGCGCAAAGAGGGAGCTTGCCGGGGCCGCCGGCCGCCCATTGGTCATATGCTGGCCCAAGCAATGCAGCCGCACTGGACAACTGGGTTGAATTCGAGCATGTCCAGAAGCTGGCGATGCTCGGGTCAAGGAAGCCTGTTCCGGCTGCACTGATGGCCGGGAAGCCCGCCGCATCACCGAGTGCCAGTACCTTGGTGGTCGGATTGTAGATGAACTGGTATTGCTTGAGATTACCGTACCACCTTGGATTGCCGCCCTGATCGGGGCGGAACATGCCGATGTATATCTGGTTCAGGTAAGTACCCTGTGTATTGACGCTAACCGGCAGGCTGGAAGCTGAGAACACGCTATTGACCGCCTGCACTTCGTTAAGAATCCTCAGAAGTGACTGATATATGCCAGTAGAGTTGGTGGTTGGAAAATATTTTCCGCCCCCATGAATGGCCATGCTGGTAAGCAGGGCGGGATAATCGGGTTGGCAGCTACTGCCAATAACGCCAATGGTGTAGGTAGTAATGGTGTTGTTGCCGACCGGTGTGTAGTAGAGATTCGACGTGTGCATGAATCTCGCCCATTCGTCCGCGTACAGGCCGGAGGGGTCGGTGTGATTGCCCATGTTGTAGGCTCCGCAACTATTGTTTGCGGGCGGTAAGCCGTAGTTGCCTGCCGGAATATTGATCGGGCCGGAATACGTGGGCGGCGGTGGCATCCCTGTGCCGGCAGCGCCCCCGGCAGTGGTATAAGTACTTAGCGCCGTGGCATAAGCGCTGGTGAGAGCGGTTGAAACGCTGGGAGCCCCGGGATCGCCGGGCGTGCCTGCGCTGTTATACGCGTTGCCGACAAATGCCACGTAATTGTTCACGCAGCTTGGCGAGGGGCGGATTCCACTGTAGTTGCGTCCGGAAAGGCCCACCTGCCCCGCAAAGTAAGCCCAGGCCTCCTGCATGGCCGTCGCAGTGGCCTCGTTATTCGCCTTGATGGTGGCTTGGGTCCAACTCTTGATGAAATTCATCAGGATGGTTTTGTTGGCGGATGTCATGGGGGTGAGCGGCTGGATCAGGCAGCCCCCGTTGCCACCGGGGCAGGTGCCCGCCGGCAAGCCCAGTGCAACGTCCAAACCGGTTGCGTTGTAGACCATGATCCCGACATTGACCAGGGCGCCCCCGGATGCGCTTGTGGGCAGGGCGTTTACCACGTTGTACATCGCGCATTGTTCGTTGCCGAAGACTGTTGCGCCCATTGCCGATGCTCCGCCCGTTCCGGAACCGGGAAGTCCTATGGCATCGTAGTTGCAGATGGGCGCACTGTCGGAGGCATGGGCGGCATTATCCAGAATGATCAGCACATTGGGATTGTTTTTGGGCGAGGGAACGCGGCTGTAGAGATCAATGTCTTCTGCCATGCATTGCAGGGACGCACCCGTCAGGGCAAGGAAAGTGCAGGCCAAAAGTAGCTGGGATGTTTTCATGATCGTGTAACCTCCTTGTTGCTCGCGCTCTGTTGCTTATCAGGCAGTTGGAATACTTACTTCGCGCAAAATTTGTTCCGTTAGCAAGTCGTGCCCGCAGGAACTTTCAGGGAAACGCCCTGATGCGTCGTTTCGTTCGCTCCCGTTGCCGGATCATTGACTTGCGCCTGCACATCCCACTTCTGCGCATAGCACCACGACACGGTGGTTGTCTGCGATATGCCCGAAGCGAAGAAAATTCCGGTATTGGCGACGCTGCCGCTGCTGTAGCAAGGCTGGTCGTCGGGATTGCTCGGATCCAGGCTGGAATTCAGGATAGGCGTGGAGCCGTTACAGGCAGGGACGGGGACGTTCACCGTGTATGGCCCCACGACTGCGGAAACTGCCACGGGATTGGCCGTGAAATTGGAGCTGATGACCTGTTCTATCGTTTGTTGGGCCGCTGCAGCGGCCTCTCCCCCTATTTGCGCATTACCCACGACACGCAGGCTGGCGACGGAAGAATTGATCGACGTGAATGTCAGCATGGTCAGAACGATCAGCATGACGAGTGCCGTGATTAACGTGGCTCCTTGTTGCCTGTTTTTCATGGTGATGGCAGTTTTCATGGTG
>JBGPSQ010000227.1:0-4245 GCA_041490205.1 Gallionellaceae bacterium | reverse complement strand
CGGCGTCAGCTCGATGGTGATGTTGCGGTCGCTGAGCTGCGCCTCGAGCTGGAACACGAATTTCTCCACCACCTGCGAGATGACCTCGGGCGAGAGATTGGCAAAAGTGATGACGGCGTCGAGCCGGTTCCTGAACTCGGGCGAGAACAGGCGGTTGATCGCCTCCTCGTCGTCGCCTTCGCGCTTGGAGCGGTTAAACCCGATCGCCGCCTTGGCGAGGTCGCTCGCCCCGGCATTGGTGGTCATGATGAGGATCACGTTCTGGAAGTCGACCCGCTTGCCGTTATGGTCGGTGAGCTTGCCATGGTCCATGACCTGCAACAGGATGTTGAACAGGTCCGGATGCGCCTTCTCGATCTCATCGAGCAGGAGCACGCAGTGAGGATGCTGGTCCACGCCGTCGGTGAGCAGGCCGCCCTGGTCGAAGCCGACATAGCCGGGGGGGGCGCCGATCAGGCGCGCCACGGCATGGCGCTCCATGTATTCGGACATGTCGAAGCGGTGCAGCGGCATGCCCATGCTGTAAGCGAGCTGGCGCGCCACTTCGGTCTTGCCCACGCCGGTGGGGCCGGAGAACAGGAAGCTGCCGACCGGCTTTTGCGGGTTGCCCAGGCCGCTGCGCGACATCTTGATGGCGCGCGCCAGCGCTTCGATGGCCTTGTCCTGGCCGAACACGGTGGCTTTCAGGTCGCGGTCCAGGTTCTTGAGCGTGTTGCGGTCGTCGCTGGAGACGGTGCGCGGCGGGATGCGCGCGATCTTGGCGATGATGTCCTCGATCTCGTGCTTGCCGACCACCTTCTTCTGGCGCGACTTGGGCAGGATGCGCTGCGCCGCGCCCGCTTCGTCCAGCACGTCTATCGCCTTGTCCGGCAGGTGGCGGTCGTTGATGAAGCGCGCGGAAAGCTCCACTGCGGAAGTCAGCGCAGCCGCGCTGAACTTGACGCTGTGGTGCTCCTCGAAGCGCGACTTCAGCCCCTTGAGGATTTCGATGGTCTGTTCCACCGAAGGCTCCGGCACGTCAATTTTCTGGAAACGGCGCGCCAGCGCGTGGTCCTTCTCGAAAATGGTGCGGTATTCCTGGTAGGTGGTAGCACCAATGCACTTGAGCGCGCCGCTGGAGAGGGCGGGCTTGAGCAGGTTGGAGGCGTCCATTGTCCCGCCGGAGGCCGCGCCCGCGCCGATCAGGGTGTGGATCTCGTCGATGAACAGGATGGCGTTCTGTGCTTCCGCCATCTCCTTGAGCAGGGCCTTCAGGCGCTGCTCGAAATCGCCCCGGTACTTGGTGCCTGCCAAGAGCGAGCCCATGTCGAGCGCATACACCTGGGCATCCTTGAGGATGTCCGGGACATCGTTTTCCACGATGCGGCGCGCCAGGCCCTCGGCGATGGCGGTCTTGCCCACCCCGGCCTCGCCCACCAGCAGCGGGTTGTTCTTGCGGCGGCGGCACAGGGTCTGGATCACGCGCTCCAGCTCATCCTCGCGCCCGATCAGGGGGTCTATCTTGCCTGCCATCGCCTGGGCGTTGAGGTGCAGCGCGTATTCCTTCAGCGCGGCGCCTTCGGTGCCCGCATCGCTTTCCGCCTCGGTTTCGGCGGCGGCCTTTTGAGAGTTGGCCGGGGCGTTCTTGTTGATGCCGTGGGAGATGTAGTTCACCACGTCCAGCCTGCTCAGGTTGCGCTGGTTGAGGAAATACACCGCATGCGAGTCTTTCTCGCCGAACAGCGCCACCAGGATGTTCGCGCCATTAACCTCTTTTTTGTTGGTGGATTGCACATGCAGGATGGCGCGCTGGATCACGCGCTGGAAGCCCACCGTGGGCTGGGTGTCGGCCTCGGAATCGCCGGGGAGCACGGGCGTGTTGGTGTCGATGAACTTGGAAAGCGTGGCGCGCAACTCTTCGATGTCCGCGCCGCAAGCGGCCAGCACCTGTGCGGCGGAGGGGTTGTCCAGCATGGCGAGCAGCAGGTGCTCGACCGTGATGAACTCGTGCCGTTTCTGGCGTGCTTCGACAAATGCCAGGTGCAGGCTGACTTCAAGTTCTTGCGCAATCATGATTCAACTCTCCTCTGTGATGCACTGTAGCGGATGTTCGTGCTGCTTGGCAAGCGCCATCACTTGCGCCGCCTTGGTTTCTGCCAGATCCTTTGGATAGATGCCGCACACTGCGGAACCCTCCTGATGTACTTTGAGCATGACTTGGTTTGCGCGTTCAAAATCCATGCCGAAAATAGTTTGCAATACCTGCACCACGAAGTCCATGGTGGTGTAATCGTCGTTTAGCAACAATACGTTGTACAGCCGTGGCGGCTTGATCTTGCTCTTTTCCAGCAGCACCGCGTTTTCCTGTTTTGTCGCCATTGCCGTGCCCGTTATTGCTTCCCATGTCTGTATATTTGACGATTACGGGGGGTTTTTCAAGGGGGGTGGATAAATATATAAGAAAAAAACAGTAAAAAAGTTCAATAACCCCTTGACGATACCAAGTAAACAGGATAAAAAGCGCACGGGTGTTTGGTTCATCGTATCTCGCAGCACTGGTTATGCCATTTGCGGTTCCTTGGATTCAAACAGTTCAAAGGGGGCAATCCCGTATTTAATGCAAGGAAGTTACACAATGGCAACTGGTACAGTAAAGTGGTTCAACGATGCAAAAGGCTTTGGTTTCATCACTCCTGATGACGGCAGCGAAGACCTGTTTGCGCACTTCTCCGCCATCAACATGAGCGGATTCAAGTCCCTGAAGGAAGGCCAAAAGGTTTCCTTCGAGGTGGTGCAAGGCCCGAAAGGAAAACAGGCCTCCAACATCCAGGCTGCGTAAGCAACTCGGACAAGACCTGCAAAACCCGCGTCAATTCAATAAAAATTAAGTTGATGCGGGTTTTTTTATTGCAGGTGCTGCGGGCGTAAGGCCGCAGTAGTTGGAACAAGTTTTTCTTCAGGTTTCCCGCGCTTGCCGCAGCGGGGCAGGGTTTTTGTTGCGTCATTTTCTCACGTAAATCGACGCGCATTTTCCAAGTCTCGCCGGGGATCTGAAATTTTGCCGACTCGGCTGGCAACCCCATGTATTTACTTGGCATTATGCTCATTGGGTAAGTCTCCCGGCCTGGTCATTCTTCACTTCGGCTGGAATGTCGATTGCTCCCGGTGACGCTCCCGGCTCTTCCAATGCCCCGTTTCTTCAAATACCATAGGCTGGTCTAGAATATCCCGGTTCGCCATCGCCCATGGAAATCACCCCGTCTCCCGCGGAAATACCCGGGTCTCCTGTTGAAATCTCACCGTCGCCCATTGAAATAGCCGGGTCTCCCCTGGAATTAAAGTTCCATATGGGCGCTGCCGACTTGCAGGCCGCACGTGTGCATAACCAAAAGCAGTTGGGCGGGCGCAGCCTGCGCCAGGGCTTTTGGCGCGCGCTGGTGGCGGGCATACTCATCGGCATGCTGTGGCACATGAGAAGCGGCTCCCACTCGCATTGGGCGTGGGCGCTGGTCATCATGGCGCTTGCCGCCCAGGCGATCTGGACGTTTTCCTGGGCGCGTTCCGGGCGCCCCGCGCAAGCAGGGCAGGAGGCAGAGGGCGAGTATGAACTCACCCTTGGCCCCGAAGGCCTCACTCGCCGCGCGCCGGATGGCCGGTCGGGGTTTTACGGCTGGCCGGAATTCGCAGCGCTCGAAACGACCGGTAGCCACCTGTATTTCCACCTGACCCGCGATGCGGCCTTTGCCGTGCCGCGCGCCGCGCTGGGAGGGGCGGGGGCCACGGACTTTGCAAATACGGCGCGCAAGTTGTGGGAGGCGCATTCCGGCAACAGGGGGCAAACCCTGCCCGCATTGCCCGGCATTCCGGAAACCCCCGTGTATCAGCTATTGGCCAACTTGCACCAGGCGGCGCGACTGGTGTTCTTTTTCAAATTCGCCCCCCAGTCCTTTCGCGTCTCCTGGGGCGCGTTTTTCTGGCTGCTGCTGGTTGATGCCCTCTGGCAGGGCATGACGGATTATATCCGGGCGTTGCCCATGCCGGTTTTCAACTGGGCCGGGGTGGGCGAGTTCGGCATATTGCTGCTGGTGTTTTTTGCCTGGGCGGCGGCGGTCAACGGCCTGATGGCACAGCGCGCCACCCTGTTGCGCCTGCTGGTGATGGCCGAATCGGCATGGCTGCTCATCAGCCTGCTCTATGTGCCTCTGGACATGAAACTGGAGCAGCGGCTGCTGCCCGATACCGAATACTGGCTGTTGGGCGCATTTG
>JBGPSQ010000226.1:0-4259 GCA_041490205.1 Gallionellaceae bacterium | reverse complement strand
GGCGAAACCCATGTCGCCGGTGCACAGCGTGACCACGCGGTACGGCAGTTCGAGCTTCTTGAGTATGGCCTCGGCATGGCCCAGCAGCTCTTCCAGCCCCTGGTAGGACTTTTCCGGGTGCACGATCTGCACCAGCTCCACCTTGTCGAACTGGTGCTGGCGTATCATGCCGCGCGTGTCGCGCCCGTATGACCCGGCTTCGCTACGGAAACACGGCGTATGCGCCACGAACTTCATCGGTAGCTTTTCCAGCGGCACAATCTCGTCGCGCACCATGTTGGTCAAAGGTACTTCGGCGGTGGGTATGAGGTAGTAGCCAACCTGTTTATCTATAAAACCCTTAATCGCACCAAAAAACTCCCCACCATCAATTTTCTCTTTTCGTGCCGCGTTTACAATATCGTCTATATTTCCCAAACCTTCTTCTGTAAGAACAACAGGATCTAGGATATTTAGCGTTCTAAATAAATCCTCTTCAAACTTCGGTAGTTGTCCGGTGCCGCGCATCGAGGCAGCATTCACCAAGTAAGGCACATAAGTCTCGGTGTAGCCATGCTGCTCGGTGTGCGTATCAAGCATGAATTGCGCCAACGCACGGTGCAGCCGCGCCAGCGGCCCTTTCAGCAGGGAAAAGCGCGCACCGGCAATCTTCGCGGCGGTCTCAAAATCCAACCCGCCCACACCTTCGCCCAAGGCGACGTGATCCTTCACCTCGAATGGGAATTTCGGGACTTCACCGACCTTACGTACTTCGACGTTATCCGCTTCCGACTTGCCGGGCGGCACAAATTCGTTCGGAAGATTAGGAATCACGGCAAGAAACTCATCCATATCTTGCAGCACTTGGGGCAAGGACTCCGACTCCAACTTCTTCAATTCATCGCCAAGATTCGCCACTTCGGCCATGATGGCCGATACATCTTCGCCTTTGGCCTTGGCCTGACCGATTTGCTTGGAGGTGGCATTGCGCTTGGCCTGCAATTCCTGCGTGCGCACCTGGATGGTCTTGCGCTCGCCTTCCAGTTGCTCGAATTTTGCCTTGTCCAGTTCAAAGCCGCGCGTCGCGAGACGCGCCGCCACATTCGCCAGATCGTTTCGCAACAGTTGTATGTCTAACATTTAAAACTCCATCCCGTAGGGCGGGCTTCGCCCGCCGTCTTTTTAACTATCGGCGGGCAGAGCCCGCCCTACATTTTCTTCTTTGCCGCCGCGTCCAGTTCGCGCAGGTGCGCCAGCTTCTCTGCAATCTTCGCTTCCAGCCCCCGTTCCGTCGGCTGGTAGAAACTCACTTCCGGCATGCTGTCCGGGAAATAGGTCTCGCCCGCCGCATAGCCCTCGGCTTCTTCGTGGGCGTAGCGGTAGCCCTTGCCGTAATCGAGCTGTTTCATCAGCTTGGTCGGCGCGTTGCGCAAATGCAGCGGCACTTCGCGCGAACCATCTTGGGAAATAAAGGCGCGGGCGGCATTATACGCGACATAGCCCGCATTCGACTTGGCGGCGACAGCCATATACAGCACGGCCTGCGCCAGCGCCAGTTCGCCTTCCGGCGAGCCCAGCCGCTCGTAGGTCTGCGCCGCGCTCAGGGTAATGTCTATGGCGCGTGGGTCGGCGAGGCCGATGTCTTCCCATGCCATGCGCACGATGCGCCGCGCAAGGTAGCGCGGGTCTGCGCCGCCATCGAGCATCCGCGTGAACCAGTACAGCGCGGCATCAGGGTTAGAGCCGCGCACCGATTTGTGCAGCGCGGAAATCTGGTCGTAAAACGCTTCGCCGCCTTTGTCGAACCGGCGCAGATTCTGCGCCAAGGTGTTATCGAGAAAAGCGCTATCTATTTTACTCAAGCCCGCCGCCTGCGCCGCTGTCTGCAATTGCTCCAGCACATTGAGCAACCTGCGCGCATCGCCATCGGCGTAACCGATGATGCGCTCGCGTGCGTCATCGTCGAATTCCAAGCCTTGCAAGGCAACCTGTTGCGCATGATCCAACAGGGTGCCCAATTCTTCCGCCGAAAGGGAATGCAGTACATACACTTGCGCGCGCGACAACAGCGCGTTATTCACTTCGAATGAGGGGTTTTCGGTGGTCGCGCCGATGAAGGTGACCAGGCCCTGCTCGACAAACGGCAGGAAGGCATCCTGCTGCGATTTATTGAAGCGGTGCACCTCATCCACGAATAATATGGTGTGGCGGCCGCTTTGCTGCAACACTTGCTGCGCCTGCGCAATGGCCTCGCGAATGTCCTTCACGCCGGAGAGCACCGCTGACAGCGGCACGAATTCCGCCTCGAAGGCCGAGGCCATCAGGCGCGCCAGCGTGGTCTTGCCCACGCCCGGCGGCCCCCACAGAATCATCGAGTGCAGCTTGCCGGACTCGAATGCGAGCCGCAGCGGCCGGCCCTGCCCCAGCAAATGGGACTGCCCGATGACTTCGTCTATATGCCTGGGACGCAGCCTCTCGGCCAGCGGGGCTGCGGGAGCTGGCGATTCAAACAAATTATCCTGGGCGGCAGTCATCGAAAATTCAGGATTTAATCATCCCCAAGCACTTCCACGCCCTTGGGAAGCTCAAACCTGAAGAGCGCCTGCGGCAATTGCGGGTTGCGCTGGATGTTGGAAAAGCGCAATACGGTGAGATGCCCGAATGCATCGCGCAGCTCCATGACCACGAGTTCCGATTGGGCGTTGAACGCCATGCGTATGCTTGCAAAACTGCTCTCATGCGCTTTGGGCTTGGCCTCCAGCCATTCCAGCCCCTCTTCTGCGCATGATGCTGCTTTGCCGCCCGCCACTTGGGAGGCTGCCTGCTGCCCCCCTGCGGCGCGCGGCTCGCATTCCGTGTTTTTCAACACAAACTCTTTTTCGATTTCATGGCTGCCCGCAAGCAACGCCGCCGGACTGCTGCCCAGTGCGGCATCGAGTTTTTTCACCGTCACCTGGTTGAGGTCCACGTCATAAAGCCAGAATTTTCCGCCGTCGCCGACGATGATCTGCTCATATGGCTTCCAGTACGTCCAGCGGAATTTCCCCGGACGGGCAAAGTGCATGACGCCGGAGGCCGACTGGGTGCGCTTGCCGTTTTTATCCAGCACCTCCTGGGTGAAATCCGCCTGCGCGGAACGAGTGTTGGCCATGAAATTCTTCAGCTTGCCTATGGCATCGGCATGGGCTGGCAACGGGCTGGCTAGCGCCAGCAGGCAGATAAGGGAATATTTCAGCATTCGGTTTCCAATCAGGTCTAGGGGGTGTTCCGTCCCCGGGCAGTGCCGGAAGTTTAGCTTACTCCGCCCTGGCGGGCGCAATCACTTCACGATTGCCGTTGCTCTGCATGGCAGACACGATCCCGGCCCGTTCCATGTCTTCCACCAGCCGCGCGGCGCGGTTGTAGCCGATGCGCAAATGGCGCTGCACCAGCGAAATGGAGGCGCGCCGGGATTTCAGCACGATGTCCACGGCCTGGTCGTACAGCGGGTCGGATTCTCCGCCCACTTCGCTTTCCAGGCCGCCCTCTTCCGCCGAGGTCAGCACACCCTCGATATAATTCGGCGCGCCTTGCGCCTTGAGGTGCTCGGCCACGCGATGCACTTCCTGGTCGGACACGAAAGCGCCATGCACGCGCTGCGGGAAGCCGGTGCCCGGCGGCAGGTAGAGCATGTCGCCCTGGCCGAGCAGCGCCTCGGCGCCCATCTGGTCGAGTATGGTACGTGAATCTATTTTGCTCGAGACCTGGAACGCCACGCGCGTCGGGACATTGGCCTTGATCAGGCCGGTTATCACGTCCACCGACGGGCGCTGTGTCGCCAGCACCAAGTGCACCCCTGCGGCGCGCGCCTTCTGCGCCAGCCGGGCGATCAATTCTTCCACCTTCTTGCCCACCACCATCATCAGGTCGGCCAACTCATCGATGAACACCACCAGAAAGGGCAGCTCTTCCAGTGCCTCCGGGTTGTCCGGGGTCAGGGTGAACGGGTTGGTCAGCGGCTTCCCCGCCTTGATGGCATCGCGCACTTTCTGGTTGTAGCCGGAAATATTGCGCACCCCCAGGGTGGACATCAGGCGGTAGCGGCGGTCCATTTCCTGCACGCACCAGTTCAGCGCGGATGCCGCTTGCTTCATGTCGGTGACCACCGGCGCCAGCAGGTGCGGAATGCCCTCATACACGGAGAGTTCCAGCATTTTCGGGTCAACCAGCAGCAGGCGCACCTCTTGCGGCGTGGCTTTGTACAGCAGGCTCAATATCATGGCGTTGATCGCCACCGATTT
>JBGPSQ010000225.1:0-4302 GCA_041490205.1 Gallionellaceae bacterium | reverse complement strand
TCTTCATTTCGCCAGAACCATAGGCTCGCCTTACCTCGCACTGTGCTTCATCCTGCTCAGCCTGACCGGCAGCGGACACTGGGTGCAATTTTTTCTGATCAAACATCTGCATTCCTGGTTGTTGCCGCCGCTAGTCAGCTTCGCGGGTTTTTACTTCGGGCTCATTACATACCACATGACAGGGTACGCGATGTACCAGTACCACGAGGAGCTGGGCCTGCACGCGGCGGTGAGCTTCGAACAGGCACAGGCCAAAATCGCCCCGAGCAAGGTTGCCGATCCGGTGTTGGCGCAATTGAGCGCATTGGTGGCCGAGGGGCGCATGGAAACAGCGATTGATTTGCTGCAAGGCGAGCTGCGCAAGCGCTGGGAAGACAACGACCTGCACGCACGCTACCAGAATCTCCTGCTGGCGGCGGGCAAGCAAACCCTGGCGATGCACCATTCCCGTGAATTCATCTACAAGCTGGTGAACGAAAAGCGCATGTTCCAGGCGCTGGATTTGTGCGAAAAATGCCTGAAAGCCGACCCTGAATTCAAGCTACAGGATTCCAATCAGTTACATGAACTGGCTGCCGCGGCCAGCCTGGCGAAGCGGCACAAGCTGGCCCTGGATTTGATGTACGATTTTGACGCGAAATACCCCGGCCACCCGCATATCCCCTCAATCTGGCTACTGAGCGCGAAAATACTCGGCGAACACGTCCATCAGCCCGATGAGGCAAAGCGGATATTGCGCGCCCTGCAAGCGGAATATCCCGATCATCCTCTGGTCAAAGAGGCGGAACAACAAATACAGATGTTGGCCAGGTTGGCGGAGGTAGTCAATTAGCCAGCACCCAAGGATAAAATCCATACTGCGAATATAGCGATATTTCAAGGACGCCGATTCGTTTATAATATCTACAGACTTCATAAATATTTATCATAATAATTCACATATAATTTTCGTAACATGAAAGCAGTAAAGAACAAGCCCAGCCTGTCCAGCAAGACCGCGATTCTCGAGGCGGCGGAATCGCTTTTTGGCGAACACGGTTACCGCGAAACGACAGTGGCAGACATAGCTGCGCTCGCTGGCATGTCCCCGGCCAACTTGTACCGGCATTTCGAAAACAAGGAAGATATTGCTGCCGGTTGCTGCCTTCGCCATATCGAGAAAAAAAACCATCTGATGCGCGAGGTGCTGGAAAAAAGGCGTTTGAGCGCTGCCGAGCGCCTGGAGGATCTCATCATTGCCTTGCTGCGATACACCCATGCGGAAACGATGGAAAAGCCCAATATGAACGAGACTATAGAGGTAGTGATCAGGTCTCGTCCGGAGGTGGTGCATGACATGTTGTCCGGCATCCAGTCCGTAATCGCGGAAATACTGGCGCAGGGCAATGCCCAAAAAGAGTTTGCCGTTGAAAATGTAATGGCGACGGCTGAGACCGTATTTGCAGCGATGGTCGCATTTTATACCCCGCTCTTCATGAATTTGTATCCCCTGCCGGAATTCGAACGTCGCGCACGCGCCATGGCCTCATTATTGGTGCGGGGTTTGGCACGCCGCTAGCCCGAAATCGCCCTAGTTACGCGCAAATTATGCCGTATGCATAATGCTTGCGTGAATGTGAATAAATTGCTATATTATTCACATCGAAAAAATTGAGGGGGTTTCATGCGTGGCTACATCGATTTGATACTGCGTTATCGTTGGCTGGTCATTGCGCTGACTGTTTTAATTACCGGACTTGCCGTTTCGCAGGCGCGCAATCTCCGCATCGTGATAGATCCCAACACGATGCTGCCGCAGTCACATCCCTATGTGGCAACCACCCTGAAGGTCGAGAAGATATTCGGCTCGAAATACATCATCGTCATTGGTGTGACGCCCAAGACCGGCGACATATACCAGCCGGAAGTGCTCGGCAGGATTCAGCGCATTACCTCCGAGTTAATGCAAACGCCGGGCGTGGTCAAGGAAAACCTGCTTAGTCTGTCGGCGCGCCGCGCCAAGGATATTGTGGGCACGGCGGAAGGCATGGAAGTGAAGCCGCTGATGCGGGAAGTCCCGCAGACACCTGAGCAGTTTTCGCAACTCAAGGCCGCAGTGCATAGAAATACGGCTTACATGAATTCCATCGTTTCAAAGGACGAGCGGACGGCTACCATCGTTGCCGAATTCAGGGATACGCCCGGCGGGTTCCGTAAAATGATGGATGCCACCAACCGCATCGTGGACAAGGAACGTGGCGCCACGGTGGATTTTGCAATAGGTGGCATGCCTAGTTTTCTATCGCGAATAGAAATTTATTCGGAGCGCATGGGGTTTCTGCTTCCCATCGCGATCCTGCTGGTGGGCCTGATTCTGTTCGAGGCGTTCCGCACCTTCCAGGGCATGATCCTGCCGCTGGTCACCGCCATACTGGCCGTGGCTTGGGGCGTGGGGACCATGGGCGCGGCGGGCATTCCGATGGATGCCTTCAATGCCACCACCCCGATTCTCATTCTCGCGGTGTCTGCAGGCCACGCCGTGCAGTTGCTGAAACGATATTACGAGGAGTATTACCGCATCCTGGATGGCGGCAATGTCACGCCGAAAGAGGCGAACCGGCTGGCGGTGATCGAATCCATTGCAAAGTCCGGCCCGGTGATGATGGTTGCCGGAATTGTCGCGGCGCTGGGCTTCTTTTCACTGGTGGTGTTCGAAATCACCACCGTGCGCACCTTCGGCATCTTCACCGGTATCGGCATCGTGGCCGCGCTGGTGCTTGAAATGACCTTCATTCCGGCATTGCGCTCAATGATACCGCCGCCGGGCGGCAAGGAGCGCAAGGTCGAGCAACGGGTGCGCATCTGGGACAGAATCGAATCCGCAATCGCGGGTGTTGTGATGCACAACCGCCGCAAGGTTTACATCGGCGCCGCGCTGTTTGCCATCATCGGCCTGGGCGGCATGAGTATGGTGGTGACAAATAATTCCACCAAGACCTACTTCTCCCCGAACCTGCCTTTCCAGGTGGAAGACCGGTTCCTGAACTCTCAAATCGGCGGCACCAATACGCTGGCCTTGCTGATCGAGGGCAAGGACGTGGACGCCATCAAGGACCCCAAGGTACTCCAGGCGATGGACGACATCCAGCACTTCCTGGAGCAGCAGGAATATGTAGGCAAGACGGTGTCCATGGCCGATTTCATCAAGCGCATGAACCAGGCCATGCACGGCGACGATGCGGCGTTCTACCGCATTCCGGACGACGGCAACTTGATCTCGCAATATTTGCTGCTGTATTCCATGTCGGGCGAGCCAGGCGATTTCGACTCCTATGTGGACAACGACTACAAACTGGCGAACATGACCGCCTACCTGAAGACCGACAGCAGCTCCTATGTTGAAACTTTGCTGCCGAAGCTGAAGGAGTTTGCAGAGAAAAGACTGGGTGACCGCGCAACGCTGAACATCGGCGGCAGCGTGCCGCAGTCAGCCGCGCTCAACGAGACCATGGTGAACGGCAAGATACTCAATATCGTGCAAATTGGCGCGGTGGTGTTCATCATATCTTCCCTGGTGTTCCGCTCGCTGCTGGCCGGACTGATGGTGCTGCTGCCTCTGCTGATGGCGGTAATCGCCAATTTCGGCCTGATGGGCTATACCGGCATGTACCTGAACATTTCCAACTCGCTCAGCTCGGCCATGGCAGTGGGCATAGGCGCGGACTATGCGATCTACCTCATTTACCGATTGCGAGAGGAGATCGCAAACGGACTGTCGGAAGCCGAAGCAGTGCGGCTGGTGCTGGCCACGGCGGGCAAGGCATGCCTGTTCGTGGCTGTGGCGATCAGCGTGGGTTACGGCGTCCTGATGTTCTCGTTCGGTTTCAATATCCATTTCTGGCTGGCAAGCCTGATTGCCACTGCCATGATGGTCAGCGTATTTTCCGCGCTGTTTCTCATCCCGTCGCTGGTGCTGACGTTCCGCCCGAAATTTGTTTACAAAGGAGTGAATAAATGAATCTGTCGCGCATTGCTGTTCCAGTCTTATTTTCCATGGCCTTGCCGCTTGGCCTGTTTTCGGTCGCACGGGCGGCCGAACCGAATCCTGCCGACATCGAGCTAAAGAGTCAGATGGTGAACAAAATGGTGGATTCCACTTCCGACGCCACCTTCACCCTGATCAATAAGACCGGGCAGGAGCGGGTGCGCAAGACCTTCGGCGTCTCCAAGCTTGAAGCCAACGGCATGGACAATATGCGCATGACGCGTTTCATGGCCCCAGCCGATGTGAAGGGAACCGTCTCGCTGCTGATCGAGCATTCG
>JBGPSQ010000224.1:0-4309 GCA_041490205.1 Gallionellaceae bacterium | reverse complement strand
CGATCAGGATCACGTCCGGCGCCTGGCGCAGGGTGTTTTTCAGCGCGTTGTGCCAGTTGTCGGTATCCACTCCCACCTCGCGGTGAGTGATGATGCAATGGTCGTGCTCATGCACGTATTCCACCGGGTCTTCGATGGTGACGATGTGGCCGTAGCTGTTGCGGTTGCGGTGCCCCAGCATGGCTGCCAGGCTGGTGGACTTGCCGGAGCCGGTGGCGCCGACCAGGAGCACCAGGCCCCGCTTGGTCATCACGATGTCTTTCAATACAGGCGGCAGCCCCATCTCGTCGAGGTCTGGTATCTTGGTGGTGATGGTGCGCAGCACCATGCCCACGCGCTGCTGTTGCATGAAGACGTTGACACGGAAGCGGCCGATGCCGGGCGGCGTGATGGCAAAGTTGCATTCGTGCGTGGTCTCGAATTCCGCCGCCTGCTTATCGTTCATGATGCCGCGTACCAGCTCCTGGGTATGCTGCGCGGTCAGCGCCTGGCTGGAGACCGGCGTCACCTTGCCGTCTATCTTGAAAGCGGGCGGGAATCCGGCAGTGATGAACATGTCGGACGCCTTCTTGGCAATCATGCCGCGCAAGAGGTTGTGTATCAGTTCGGTTGCCTGGTCGCGTTCCATTAATTGCTCCTTGAGTCCTTGCGGCCCTGTTAGTCCTTGCCGCCAGGGAAGAGATCCTTGTTCGTCGCCTTGGTACGCGCCTCAGACGGATCCACCATGCCGCCCTTGACCAGGTTGACCAGGCACTGGTCGAGCGTCTGCATGCCGATGTTGCCGCCGGTCTGGATGGCGGAATACATTTGCGGAACCTTGGCTTCGCGGATCAGGTTGCGGATCGCCGGGGTGCAGATCATGATCTCGTGCGCTGCGACGCGGCCCGAACCGTCCTTGGTCTTGAGCAGGGTCTGCGATATCACCGCGCGCAACGATTCGGACAACATCGCGCGCACCATTTCCTTTTCGTCGGCGGGGAATACGTCAATGATACGGTCTATGGTCTTGGCGGCTGAACTGGTGTGCAGTGTGCCGAATACCAGGTGGCCGGTTTCCGCGGCGGACATGGCCAGGCGTATGGTTTCCAGGTCGCGCATTTCGCCCACCAGAATCACGTCCGGATCTTCACGCAGCGCGGAACGCAGGGCGTTGTTGAATGAAAGGGTATGCGGACCGACTTCGCGCTGGTTGACCAGGCATTTTTTCGATTCATGCACGAATTCAATCGGGTCTTCCACGGTCAGGATGTGGCCCATTTCGTTATCGTTCTTGTGGTTGACCATGCCCGCCAGGGTGGTGGACTTGCCGGAGCCGGTGGGGCCGGTCACCAGCACCATGCCGCGCGGATAATCGGAGATTTGCTCGAAAATCTTCGGCGCCTTGAGGTCTTCCAGCGACAGTATCTTGGAAGGAATGGTACGCATCACCGCGCCCGCGCCGCGGTTATGCACGAACGCGTTCACGCGGAAGCGCGCCAGTCCCGGCACCTCGAACGAAAAGTCGATTTCCTTGTTTTCCTCGTAGTGCTTGCGCTGCCCGTCGTTCATGATGTCATAGACCATGGCGTGCACTGCCTTGTGATCCATCGGCGGCAGGTTGATCCTGCGCACGTCGCCATGCACGCGTATCATCGGCGGGAGGCCAGCCGAAAGGTGCAGGTCGGAAGCCTTGTTCTTGACGCCGAAAGCGAGCAGTTCGGTAATATCCATATATAATTCCCTGAATTAACAGCGGCCCGCCAGACAGCTGCCGCCCATCTCCCACACATAAACGCGCCGATTATGACTGCAATCGCTTCCAACTTGCAAGCCGTCCGCCACACCATTGCGCTGGCCGCTCAGCAGGCGCAGCGGCAGGCTGATGCTATCTCCTTGCTGGCGGTGAGCAAAACCTTCCCGGCGGCTTGGGTAAGGGAGGCGTATGATGCGGGACAGCGCGCTTTCGGCGAAAATTATGTGCAGGAAGCGCTGGATAAAATGGCGGCTTTGCGCGGCCTGCCGCTGGAATGGCATTTCATCGGCCCCATTCAGGGCAACAAGACCCGCGCCATCGCGGAAAATTTTTCCTGGGTGCACAGCGTGGACAGGCTGAAGATCGCCGAACGCCTTTCCGCTCAGCGCCCGCCGGAATTGCCTCCGTTGAATGTATGCATTCAGGTGAACGTGAGCGGCGAGGAAAGCAAGAGCGGAGCGTCGCCCGATGAGGTGGCGCAACTGGCGCAGCAAGTCGCCCGGCTGCCGCATTTGAGGCTGCGTGGCTTGATGGCGATCCCCGCACCCGCACAGGACCTGGCCGCGCAGCGCAAACCATTCGCGCATTTGCACATTCTCATGCAGCACCTGCGCGCAATGGGCCTGCATCCGGATACGCTCTCCATGGGGATGTCGCAGGACATGAAAGCTGCGATACTGGAGGGCGCGACCATCGTGCGCGTCGGCTCGGCCATCTTTGGCAACAGGAAATACGGGGCAACCGAAATTATGGGGAAAAGTGAATGAATATCTGCTTCATCGGCGGGGGTAACATGGCAAACGCCATGATTGGCGGCATGCTGCTCAACGGCACTTGCAAACCCGGCAACATCCGTGTGGTGGAAATCAATGACGAGGCCCGTCAGCGCATGGCAGCCCAGGGCGTCATGGTCTTCGCCCAACAGGAAGAACGTGCAATCCAGGGAAGCGATGTCATTGTACTGGCCGTCAAACCGCAGCTAATGAGAGAAGTTGCTGTCCAGCTTGGCCCCAGGCTTTCGGCGGGGCAAATTGTTTTGTCGATCGCGGCAGGTATCCGCCTCGTTGACCTGGCGCGATGGCTAGGCAACCCGGGTACCGGTTTCGTGATCGTGCGTGGCATGCCGAACACTCCTGCTATGATCGGTGCAGGCATCACAGGGCTTTATAGCCTAACGCCCCTGCAGGACGCACAACGTACACAGGTTGATGAAATCTTGTGCGCGGTCGGAGCTTTCGTCTGGATACGCGGCGAAGAAGATATGGATGCCGTCACCGCCATTTCCGGCAGCGGCCCGGCTTATTTTTTCTATTTCATCGAGGCGCTGGAGCAAGCCGGAAAGGAGCTCGGCCTGCCTGCCGAGACGGCGCGCATGCTCGCCCTGGAAACCGCCCTGGGCGCGGCCAAGCTGGCACATGACAGCCCGGAAGACCCCGCCACACTGCGCGCCCGCGTCACCTCGAAAAACGGCACCACGGAGCGCGCCCTGCTCAGCATGGAGTCCAACCAGGTAAAACAGCATATCATCTCCGCCGCAAAGGCCGCCGCTGCGCGCGCCAAGGAAATGGGCGATGAACTGGGGAGCGCATGATGCTGGTGCAAATCGCGCAATTCTTTCTCGACACCCTGGTTGAGCCTTACGCCGCGCTGTTGCTGTTCCGCTTCCACCTGCAATGGCTGCGCGCGCCGCTGCGCAATCCGCTGGGCGAATTCATCACGGTGCTCACCAATCCCTTGGTGCTGCCCCTGCGCCGGATGATCCCCGCCATCAGGATGATGGACACCGCAACGCTGATGCTGGCATTTGGAGTGGAGATGGCTTACCTGTCGGCCTTTGTGTTGCTGCACGGCCACCCTCTGGATAACTGGCTCCTGCTAGCATGGGGATTGTTCCGGCTGTTCAAGCTCAGCGTATATCTGTTGATGATTGCGCTGTTTCTGGAGGCGCTTATTTCCTGGACTTATCCGCATGCGCCCTTTGCGCCGCTGCTGCGCAGCGTCACCTACCCATTCCTGCGTCCCCTGCGTCGCTTGGTTCCACCCAAGGGCGGCCTGGATTTCTCGTTCCTCATCCTGTTTTTCCTGTGTTACATCACCGTCGCGCTGCCGCTGGGCTTGGCGGAAGTAGAGATCATGAGGGCGATCTTTACGTGACGCCATGGCATCGGAATGAGGGCGGCGGAATCGTGTTGACGCTGCATGTGCAGCCCGGCGCCAAGCGCAGTGAAGTTTCCGGCCTGCACGGCGATGCATTGAAGATACGCCTGGCCGCGCCGCCGATAGAGGGGCGCGCAAACGAGGCATTGGTCAGGTTCATCGCGGAACGGTTTGCCGTCCCCTTGCGCAATGTCGAATTGCTGCGCGGCGCGCAGTCGCGTCACAAGATGGTGAAGGTCACGGGCAGCGCGGTTGCGCCGGAAAGTTTGCTTGAGTAGGCGTGTATCCAGAGCGGATCAGGTGGAACAAAATACATCCCGCGTCATGCTTACCAGCTTGATGATGCGCGCGTCGTTGATGCGGTAGTACACCCGGTTCGCGTCCTTGCGGGTGGTCAGCACTGCCTTGTCGCGCAGGATG
>JBGPSQ010000223.1:0-4322 GCA_041490205.1 Gallionellaceae bacterium | reverse complement strand
CTGTTTCCCCTGCTCGGCGCGCTGCTGCCGGGCCTGCTGTACCCCACCTTCTTTGCCGGCCTGATGCTGGGCTGCCACGCTCTGGCCGAGGGAAAACCGCTCGAGCTGAAACACCTGTTTGCCGGATTCCAGACGCACGGGCCAGCACTGATCTCGCTCGGTGCGCTCAGCCTGGTGATCAACCTCGTCGTGGGCTACGTGGTGATCCGCCTCGTGGGCGGCGAGACGTTCATCGGCAACCTGAAGAACGTCCTGGAGCAACCCAGCCCCGACGCGATGATGCAGGCCATCAACGAAACCGGGGTCATGGCGCCGATGTACCTGCTGCTTCTGGTGTCCCTCGCGCTGCAATTCATCGTGCAGTTCGGCGCGATGCTGGTCGTGTTCCGCGCGCTGCGCCCGCTGGCCGCGCTGCTAACCGCCCTGCGCGCCACCCTGCTCAACGCCCTGCCGCTGCTGGTGTGCGGCCTCCTGCTGCTCCCGCTCGCCATACTTGCATCCCTGCCGTTCATGCTGGGCTGGCTGGTGCTGCTGCCGCTCGTCATCACCTCGCAATATGCGGTCTACCGCGACATTTTCCCGATGCCCGGGGACCGGGCGGAGTAAAAGCGGCCAACGGCGAAAAGGCCCAAGGCAAGACCTCGAGTGCGCGAGCGGTCTTTTCTTTTGCATCCTCCCGCGCCGCATGAATTGACCTGGAAGGCAAATGGCAGGATCTGACCCGTTTTGTGCTCAGTAGCAGGCCGTTCGCCCTGGGCTTGTCGAAGGACTCTTTCAATTACCATCATCACCAGCGAGGCGCGCCAACATGAAAAAAACCGCACTAATCCTTCTCTCTCTAGCCTTCCTCTGGCATGCCGCCCCTGCCCTGCCTGCGGAAAACAACTGGCTCACAGGAAAATGGGAACTCTGGCACGACCCGGACGGCGATCCAAAAGACTGGGTCGAATTCACCCCCGACGGCAAGGCGATCAGCACCAACTCAGACGGCAGGAGCCTCGCGGGCGAATACGTGGTCAAGGATTCCGAAATCAATATCATTTACAGCTACAAGGGGCACAGCATTCCAATCACCCTCACGTACACGCCGGACAAGAATAAGCTGTTCCATTATTCGGAACGCACCCGCAACACATCGGAGTACCGGAAGGTGAAATGATGCCGGGACGCTTTGCGTCCGGTAAAGGCAGTTCGTATGCGGTGAGGAACGAACCGCATCGTTCGCGCCCTCGATAGACGCGGTTCATTTCATTCACCGCATCCCGCGCATGCTTTTTACCCTATCTGCCGCCCGTCCGGGATGCGATCCAGCAGCGCCAGCCATTCCTCTTCATTCAACAGCCCGCATAAATAAAAAGCACCGCAAAGACCCGCCGCATATCCCCTGTTCTCGGGCGAGTCCAGGATGGTAAGGGCATCTTCCACCACATCGAGCGCCAACCGCTTATCAAAAACCTCCATTTCAATTAACCCCTTTCATCCAGTGCCATGCTTTCTGGTAAATAGCCAGGCTGATCAACAGCCGGGCGCGGCGCCTAATTATGGCGTGCCCTCAATGGTTGCGCTGTAGACTATATTCCGTGGACTGCATCATCCTTCTCGCGCATTGTTGGCAGCATGACAAAAAGAGGGGGGATGGTTTCCAGCGTGATGGGCAGCAACGTCAGGGCGTTGCGCCTGGCGCAAAATTTGTCGCAGGAAGAGCTGGCCTTCCGCTCAGAGTTGGATCGAACCTACATCTCGCAAATCGAGCGCGGCATCGGCAACCCCTCCGTACTCGTGCTCAGCAAAATTGCCAATGCCCTTGGCGTGGAAGTGCAAGTGCAAGTGCTGCTGATGAAACGATAAGGCGCTGCCCATTAACAATGGGCAATTATGTTTAAGGCGTAATTAGGCAGACTCGAATTAATGGATTAAATCGAGGTCTTGCAATCCAACATTTTTCCGATCAGACAGGTGTAAGCTTCGCATACTCCAGCGCCAACCACTTGGTTCCGGCGTGCTTGAAATTGACCTGCACCTGCCCGTCTGCGCCGCCGCCTTTGACACCCAGCACCACGCCCTCGCCGAATTTCTGGTGAAACACGCGCTGGCCGATGCGCCAGGCGCTGTCGGAGGCTGGCGCGGGCGCTGCGCCGAATCCGCCTTCGCCGCGCGCGGGCGTGGCATAGCCCGTCTTGGGAGCAGAGGCAGAACCGAAGCGCGGCTCGAATTTGGGCGTGAGCCAATGCAGCAGTTCCTGCGGCAGCTCACGCAGGAAGCTTGAGGCCATGCCGTAATTGACTTGCCCATGCAGCATGCGGCTTTGCGCAAAGGTGAGGTATAGCCTGCGCCGCGCGCGGGTGAGGGCGACGTACATCAGGCGGCGCTCTTCATCCAGGCCGCCGTCGGTATCGAGGCTGTTCTGGTGCGGAAACAGGCCCTGTTCCAGGCCGGTGATGAATACGGTGTGGAATTCCAGCCCCTTGGCAGCGTGGACGGTCATCAGGTGCAGGGCGTCATCGCCTTCGCCCGCCTGATGCTCGCCTGCTTCAAGAGATGCATGGGTGAGGAAGGCGGTGAGGCTGTCGTCCTCGTTCTCGTGCACTAACATGGTGGCGGCGGTAATCAGTTCGTTGAGGTTTTCCAGGCGCTCCTGCGATTCGCGTTTCTTGGCGCCGGTTTCGCTCTGGTAATGTGCGATGAGCCCGCTGTGCTGCAGTACGTGGTCCACGATTTCCGGCAAGGGGAGCGAGCGCGTCTCGTTGCGCATCATCTCGATCAGGCCCACGAACGCCGTGACCTTGCCGCCCGCGCGCGCTGCCGCATCCCAAAGAGTTGTATTCTGAGCACGGGCCGCTTCCTGCAACTGCTCGACGCTGCGCGCGCCTATGCCGCGCGTGGGAAAGTTGACGATGCGCAGCATGGCATTGTCGTCGTCGGTATTTTCCATCAGGCGCAGGTAGGCCAGCGCGTGCTTGATTTCCTGGCGCTCGAAAAAGCGCAGGCCGCCATACACGCGGTAGGAAAGCCCGGCGGACACCAGCGCGTGCTCCAGCACGCGCGACTGCGCGTTGGAGCGGTATAGCAACGCAATCTCAGTAAGCTTTATGCCCTCTGCTTTTTGCTGCTGAATTTCTTCCACGATGAAGCGCGCCTCATCCGCGTCGGTGGGCGCCTCATAGATGCGCAGCAGGTCGCCCTTGGTTTCGGCCGTCCACAGGTTTTTGCCAAGCCGCTCGCGGTTGCGGGCGATCAGCGCGTTGGCGGCATCCAGGATGTTGCCGAGCGAGCGATAATTTTGCTCCAGTTTGATGATGTTGGCTATTTTGAAATCGCGCAGCAACTCCTGCATGTTGCCCACGTCTGCCCCGCGAAAGGCGTAGATGGACTGGTCATCGTCGCCCACGGCAAAAATTGAATTATCTTTGCCCGCGAGCAGCTTCAGCCAGAGGTATTGCAGCGGGTTGGTGTCCTGGAATTCGTCCACCAGGATGTGCTTGAAGCGCGCCTGGTAATGTTCGCGCAGGGCCTGGTTGCGCGCCAGCAGTTCATAGCAGCGCAGCAGCAGCTCGGAAAAGTCCACCACGCCTTCGCGCTGGCATTGCGCATCGTATTCGGCAAAGACTTCCACCTTGCGCCGCGTGTATGGGTCGAAAGCCTCCACGTCCGGGGCGCGCAGGCCCTGTTCCTTGTTGCCGCTGATGAACCATTGCATTTCGCGCGGCGGATATTTTTCGTCATCCACATTGAGCAGCTTCATCACGCGCTTGATGGCGGAAAGCTGGTCGGAGGAATCGAGGATCTGGAAGGTCTGCGGCAGGTTCGCCTCGCGGTAGTGCGCGCGCAGCATGCGATTGCACAGCCCGTGAAAGGTGCCTATCCACATGCCGCGCGTATTGATGGGCAGCATGGCGGAAAGCCGGGTGAGCATTTCCTTCGCCGCCTTGTTGGTGAAAGTCACGGCGAGCAACCCATGCGGGCTGACCGCGCCCGTGCTGATGAGGTATGCGATGCGCGTGGTCAGAACGCGCGTCTTGCCGCTGCCCGCGCCAGCCAGGATCAGGGCGGATTGGGCGGGAAGTTCGACGGCGGCGCGTTGTTCGGGGTTGAGGCCGGAAAGCAGGGAAGGATTCATCACGTAATTATCCCACAGCGTGCGGCATGCTCATTTCAAAATCTTAGATGAAGCTATTCAAAGCATGAAGAAAATTCGGACTTGAGAATAAAAGAGCCTCTAATGAGTGTAAGTATTTGTACGGAGTGGTGATTTCGCAACTACGAATATAAATTTTTAACTGCCAAGAGTATATTGGTCTTTCTCCGTCGAGGAGAAGTTAGTG
>JBGPSQ010000222.1:0-4345 GCA_041490205.1 Gallionellaceae bacterium | reverse complement strand
TTATGTGCGAATGAATTCGCACCTACAGGTGACCTCATGATTTCTTCTTCGCGCGCGGATGCGCGCTGTCGTAAATTTTGGCGAGATACTGGAAATCGAGGTGGGTATAGACCTGGGTGGTGGAGATGCTGGCGTGGCCGAGCATTTCCTGCACCGCGCGCAGGTCGCCGGAAGATTGCAGCACGTGGGTGGCGAAGGAGTGGCGCAGCAGGTGCGGATGCACGCCCTGGGTGATGCCCTGTTTGATGCCCCAGTTCCGCAATTGCAATTGCACGGTGCGCGGCGAGATGCGCTTGCCGTTCTTGCCGACGAAAAGTGCGGCCTCGTCCGGACCGGCGATCTGCGCGCGCACGGCCTGCCAGGCTTTCAGTGCGGTGATGGCGTGGCTGCCCACCGGCACGATGCGCGTTTTCCTGCCCTTGCCGGTGACGCGCACCGACGCATCGTTGAAATCCACACTGCCGGGGTCCAGGCTCACCAGCTCGGCCAGGCGCAGGCCGGAGGAATACAGCAGTTCGAACATCGCCTTGTCGCGCATGTCCAGCGGCGTTTCGGCGTGCAGCTCCACCAGCCGCACCGCTTCGTCGGGAGAAAGCGCGTGCGGCAGCAGCTTGGGCGCTTTCGGCGGTCGCAGGCCCACGCACGGGTTGTCGCGGAAGCGGTGGTCGCGCATCAGGTAATTGAAAAAGCCGCGCCATGCCGACAAGGTGCGCGCCAGGGTGCGCCCGCCCAGCCCCTGCCCGTGCAGTTGCGCGATATAGCGGCGGATGTGGTGGCTTTTTAAATCGGAAAGCGGGGTGTTCGCGGCAAGCTGGAACAGCTTGCGCAAGTCGCGCGCGTAACTTTCCTGCGTATGTTCCGAGTATTGCCGTTCGTTGGTTAAGTGCGCGAGGAAGCCGGAGAGCAGTCCATCGTAGTCAAGTGTGGTGCTATCCGGCATGATGCTGGAAACGGCAACTAGCCACGGATGAACACGGATTTGCACGGATAAAAACCTCGCACACTCTAAAAACTGCCTGGGCAGGCAGCGAAGAGATTTGTTCTGCGAATTTATTATCCGTGATCATCTGTGTTAATCCGTGGCTAAATCGCTTTTCAACTTTACAGATGCGGCTTCAGCGCGTTGCTTGCGATGTCCGCAATGCGTTGAAGGAACAGCGTGCCCATTTCGGGGTAGAAGCGCTGTTCTTCCTCGCTGGCGAGTATCAGCAGGCCGATGGATTGGTCGCTATTGCGCAGGGGCAGGTAGGCAAACGAGCGCAGATGTTCCGCGCCCTCGCCGAACCACGCAGCGGTGTCGTACATCGCGCGGTGCATGCACACCGGTTGCTGGGTCTGGTCGGCAAAGGTAAGCATCTCCGCGCTGGGCGGCGCGGCCTCCCATACATGCATCACTGCATGGGGCACGGCAAAGCGCTCGCGCATCTGGTACAGGATGGCATCCCGCACTGCATCAAGGGTCTGCGCGGCAAACAGCTCGCAGGCAAACTGGTGCACCTTGTTCTGGAGTTCATCGTTTTCCTTGCCATAGGCCAGGAATTCCTGCAGCTTCTTTTCCAGCGCCTTGTTCTTGTCGCGCAGCGCCAGCAGTTGCCGCTCGGAAAGCGAAATGGTGCGTCCGCCGTAAGGGTGCGGTATGACGATGCCCGCCAGCATGTCGGCATGATTCTCGAAAAATTGCGGGTGCTCCTGCAAGTAATTGGCGACGTCTTCTTCTCTCATGTCGGGCTTCCGCATTGTTATATGTTGATTTCACCTTCAAACACGGTGATTGCCGGGCCGGTCATCAGCACCGGGGCATCTCCGCCGCCCCAATTGATGGTCAGCGTGCCGCCGCGCGTGGCCACCTGCACCTCGGCATCCAGCAGCCCGCGCCGGATGCCCGCCACCACGGCAGCGCAGGCGCCGGTGCCGCAGGAAAGGGTTTCGCCTGCGCCGCGCTCAAATACGCGCAATTTAATATGGTTGCGGTCTATCACCTGCATGTAGCCTGCGTTGACCCGGTTCGGGAAGCGCGGGTGACGCTCGATGAAGCTGCCCTGCGCAATGACCGGGGCAGCTTCCACGTCATCTACTACCTGCACCGCGTGGGGATTGCCCATGGAAACGGCGGTGATTTGCACGGTCTCGCCATTCACCTCCAGCGGCTGTATGAGGGCATCGCTTTCCGAATTGAATGGAATGCGCGCCGGTTCGAAAATCGGCGCGCCCATGTTAACGGTCACGCGGCCGTCGCTCTCCAGGCGCGGCGAAATCATACCGCTCTTGGTTTCCACCACAATCTCGCGCTTGCTGGTCAGGCCCTTGTCATGCACGAAGCGCACGAAACAGCGCGCACCGTTGCCGCATTGCTCAACTTCGCCGCCGTCGGCATTGAAAATACGGTAGCGGAAATCGCCGCCATTCTGGGGCTTTTCCACCAGCAGAACCTGGTCGCAGCCCACGCCGAAATGGCGGTCGGCCAGAAAGCGCACTTGTTCCGCAGTGAGCCCGATCGGTTTGCGCGTGGCATCTATCACCACGAAATCATTGCCCGCGCCGTGCATTTTGGTAAATTTAAGGGTCATGCTAATAATTCCTTGTGCCGAAAACAATCCACGGTGTGGTCGTTCACCATGCCGGTCGCCTGCATGTGAGCATAGCAAATGGTGCTGCCAACAAACTTGAATCCTCTCTGCTTTAACTCCTTGCTCATCGCATCGGACTCCCTGGTCTGCGCCGGTATTTCCGAGTGGGAACGCCAATGGTTTTGCTTGGGCGTGCCCTCCACAAAACGCCAGATGAACGCATCGAAACTGCCGAATTCATCCTGAACATCCAAATACCTCTGTGCATTGGTCACGGCGGCCTTGATTTTCAAGCGGTTGCGCACGATGCCGGCATCCTGCAGCAGCAATTCTATTTTATCAGCACCGTAGCGGGCAATGCGCTCTGGATCGAAATTGTCAAAAGCGGCGCGATAGGCGGGCCGCTTCCTGAGTATGGTGATCCAGCTCAGGCCCGCCTGCGCCCCCTCCAAAATCAGGAACTCGAACAGCGCCCGGTCGTCGTGCAGCGGCACGCCCCACTCCTCGTCGTGATAGGCGCAATACAGCGGGTCGCTGCCCGGCCAGGCGCAGCGCTTCACGCTTTGCATAGCTGGCTGACATCGCGCCACATGCAGCGATCCATCACCACCCAGATGCCCGCGGCCTGCGCGCGAAGCGCCGCCTCTTCGTGGATCACGCCGTCCTGCAGCCACAGGCGGGGAATGCCTAGTTTGATGCAGCTTTCCACGATAGCGGGCACATGCTCCGGCGCGCGGAATACCTCCACAATATCCACGGGAAAGGGAAGGTCTTCCAGTTGCGCATATGCCATTTCGCCCAATACCTCTTTTACCAAGGGCCGCACTGGCACAATGCGGTAACCGCGCGCCTGCAAAGCCTGTGCCACCCCGAAGCTGGGGCGATTAGGTTTGGGCGAAAGCCCGACCACCGCAATGGTGCGGATGGCGCGTAAAGTGCGGCAAATTTCGTCCGGGCCCGGATTGACGAAGTTCATGGCGCACAAGATAGCACTTTTGCAAGCTGGGCGGGCAACGGCGTGCGCGAAAGCAACGAAAACGCTATACTGCGCGCCTCAACGCGCCCGTAGCTCAGTTGGATAGAGTATTGGTTTCCGAAGCCAAGGGTCACAGGTTCGACTCCTGTCGGGCGCGCCATCAAAAACCTCGTTGGAAGATAAGGATGTTTTCGGGGTTGTCCGCACACCAGACCGGTTAAAACTGGGCGCTACACCCGTTCGATGCTCGGCCATAGCCAACTATTCCGGCGGTCGGCAAGCATGGCCGCAATGTGCACAACACCTGCCGGTACTGCTTTGGTCCGCAGCCAAACTGGATATGACGTATTGGAAACCCGTTGCTGAGCTCCCCGCCGGTAGCATCGTGACACCCCGCCGGCTCTTTCGTGGAGCTGTGTTGTCGCCGACGCGCCTGCTAATCGCCGAACCATGAATTCGGGGTCGTTGGGAGCGCGTCACCCTATATTGCGTTACACCGACTCAGAAAGCCAACCGTTATCGCGATACCAGCCAATTGTATCGCCGATGGTCGCTTCGAGTGGGCGGAAGGCGAGCCCCAGCTCGCGCCCGCTCTTTGCATGGTTGAAGTGGCTGCGGTCAGCCTCCTTGTCAAGCAACCTGGCGTTAGCCAGGCTGAACAGAACGGGTTTGCCGGAAAGTCGCGCCCACAGCTCCTGGATTCCAGCGACCGCATACAGCAGGAACATCGGCAGCTCGCGGGTGGGTACCTGTACATTGGCGATGCGCCCAACTAGCGGTATGAGCTCCCGCATCGTGAGGT
>JBGPSQ010000221.1:0-4362 GCA_041490205.1 Gallionellaceae bacterium | reverse complement strand
GAGGAGGATGTCGCCGCGCACCACTTCGCGCCCGGCGATGCGCCGTTCGCTGCCTTCACGCAGCACCAGCGCGCGTGGACTGGTCAGGTCGCGCAAGGCTTCAAGCACCCGCTCGGTCCGGTATTCCTGGTAGATGGTGATGCCCATCACTACGAACACAAAGCCCAGCAACATCAGGGCATCGCGCGCATCGCCCAGCAGCAGGTAGATCGCCCCGGCGCAAACCAGCAGCAGGAACATCGGCTCGCGCAGCACTTCCAGCGCAATCGCCGGGATGTTGCGCCGCCGGGCTGCAGGAAGTTCGTTGTACCCCTCGGTGCGCAGCCGCTCATGGGCTTCGTCATGCGGCAAACCGAACTGCCCCGATGCCTGCCCTTCCGGCATTTGGGTTACAGGCTCGCCTTGTGCAGTTTGCCGGTTCACGTTTTTTGCGTTAATTAGGCGTGGCTGGTTCCAATTCCGGTTTTAAATCAAAACTGAGTGGCGAGAAATGGGAATCCAGGTACGGTAAATCGCGTTACCACACCTTGCTTTTCTTTTTCCCGTCTTCTTTTTTCTTGCCTGATGTGGCCTTCTCGTCTTTTTCTTCCACCAGTGTGAAATCTATCTTGGTGCTTTCCATGTCCACGCGCACGACCTTCACGAGCACGCGGTCACCGAGACGGTAGCGCTTGCCGGTGCGCTCGCCCAGCATCATGTGTTTGGCGGCATCGAAGTGGAAATAATCCGCGCCGAGTTCGGAGACGTGCACCAGACCTTCGGTGTAAATGTCGTCCAGGGCCACGAAAATACCGAAGCCGGTGACCGAGGAAATCGTGCCGTTGAATACGCTGCCCAGGTGGTCGCGCATGAAGAAGCATTTCAGCCATGCTTCCACGTCGCGGGTAGCGTCGTCGGCGCGGCGCTCGGTCATGGAGCAGTGCTCGCCCAACACCTCCCACTTCTCCTTGGGCTGGTATTGCTTGCCTGCCAGCACGGCCTTGATGGCACGATGCACCAGCAGGTCGGGATAGCGGCGGATGGGCGAGGTGAAATGGGTGTAGGCGTCGTAACCCAGCCCGAAGTGGCCGGCGTTGTCCGGGCAATAGCGCGCCTGGCGCAAGGAGCGCAGCATCACGGTTTGCAGCAGCGCGGCATCGGGACGGCCTTTAATCTTGTCCAGCAGTTTTGAGTAATCGCCAGCCTGCGGCTCTTCGCCGCCGCCCAGTTGCATGCCGAATTCCTTAAAGAATTCGCGCACCGCTTCCAGTTTCTCCGGTGTGGGGCCTTCGTGCACGCGGTACAGCACGGGATGTTTGTGATCCTGCAGGAAATGGGCGGTGCAGGCATTGGCGGCCAGCATGCATTCTTCGATCAGGCGATGGGCATCGTTGCGCACCACGGGCACGATGCGCTCGATCTTGCCCTGCTCGTTGAACATCATCTGCGTTTCAACAGTATCAAAATCAATCGCACCGCGCTTGGCGCGCGCGCCCAGCAGCGTCTGGAACAGCGTATGCAGATTCTGGACATGCGGCAGCACGGCGGCATATTGTTTTGCTTCTGCGCCATTCGTATCGGCCAGCATCGCCGCCACCTGGGTGTAGGTGAGGCGCGCGTGCGAGAACATCACCGAAGGATAGAAGCGGTATTTTTCGATCTCTCCCTGCTTGCTGATCTGCATGTCGCATACCATGCACAGGCGATCCACGTTGGGGTTGAGCGAACACAGGCCGTTGGATAATTCTTCCGGCAGCATGGGAATCACGCGGCGCGGAAAATACACGGAATTGCCCCGGTTCAGCGCCTCCTTGTCCAGGCCATCGCCGGGCTGCACATAATGGCTGACGTCGGCAATCGCCACCACCAGCCGGAAACCCTTGCCGTGCGGCTCGCAATACACAGCGTCGTCGAAATCGCGCGCGGTTTCGCCGTCTATGGTGACCAGCGGCAGCTTGGCGACGCTTTCGCGCCCGGCATAGTCGGCGGGCGATACTACGGGCGCGAATTTTTCCGCCTGATGTTTGGCATCGCGCGGGAATTCGTTCGGCAAATCATGCTTGCGCAGGGCAATCTCGATTTCCATGCCGGGATCGGCGTAATTGCCCAGCACCTCAACGATACGGCCGATGGGCTGCGCATACTTGGAAGGCTGCTGCAAAATTTCCAGCACCACCACCTGCCCTGCCTTGGCACCGCCGGAACCGCCCGGCGCCACCAGAATATCCTGGCTGATGCGGCGGTTTTCGGCCACCACGAACTGGATGCCGTGTTCTTCATACAGCCGCCCGACCAGGCGGGTATTGGCGGATTCCAGCACTTCGACGATCTTTGCCTCGCGCCGCCCGCGTTTGTCCGTGCCTGCCACCCGCACCATCACGGTGTCGCCGTGCAAAATCTTGTGCATTTCCTTCGCCGAAAGCACCAGGTCTTCGCTGCCGTCTTCGGGAATCACGAAGCCGAAGCCGTCAGGATGCCCCTGAACCTTGCCCTTGACCAAGTCAAGCTTATCCACCATGCACAACGAACCCTTGCGGTTGCGCATAAGCTGGCCGTCGCGCTCCATGGCGCGCAGGCGGCGCGAGAATAAATCCGCCTCGGCTTCAGTGATTTGCAGCAACTCGCGCAATTCCTCCTCGGGAATCGGGGCGCCCTGCTCTTCCAGCAATTGCAGGACAAATTCCCGGCTCGGCAGGGGGTATTCGTACTGTGTACGCTCACGCTCCAGGAACGGATCCTGGTTGCGGATGTTTTTCTTGTTCTTCATGGCCTCAAAATCCGGTGATATTTCCGATTGACACAACAACCCTTAACGATTAAAGTACGCGCCCTCAAGCAAGCCCAGATGGCGGAATTGGTAGACGCACCAGGTTCAGGTCCTGGCGGTGGCAACACTGTGGAGGTTCGAGTCCTCTTCTGGGCACCAAATTTTATACCCGCAGCACTCCTGCATTATTCGTAATGCAACTTACGAAACCCCATATTGCCTTTGTCATGCAGCGCTGCCCGAAGCAACAAGCTTGACGGCAAACAGCGCCAACTGATTCGAATTGTCCAGGTTGAGCTTCCGCTTGATGTTGGCCTTGTGCGATTCTATGGTTTTGATGCTGCGCGAAAGCTGCTGGGCAATTTCCGCGGTTCCCATCCCTTTGCCGATAAGGAGCAGAACCTCCAGTTCGCTGGGGGAAAGCGTGCCGACCGGGGAGACGTTTTTGTCCTTGCCCACGGCCTTTTTCAGCATTTGCGAGCGCAACTGGTCGCTGACGTACATTTCACCCTGCAAAATTTGGCGCATCGCCAGCAGCAGGGTGTCGGTCGCGGCCTGCTTCATCACGTAGCCGCGTGCGCCTGCTTTTAGCGCGGATTCGGCATAAATGGTCTCGTCGTGCATGGAAACCACAAGTATGGGGAGTTCCGGGAATTCGAATTGCAAGCGGCGCACCAGTTCCAGACCGGAAGCGCCTTCCAGGGACATGTCAACGATGGCGATGTCATGGTGGCAGGCGCGGTTTGCCTCGACTGCTTCCTCAATTTTTTCCGCTTGGCAGCAGGCTTCCATGTCCGGCTCACGGTCGATGAGCATGGCCATGCCTTGCCGGACGATGGCATGGTCGTCTACGATCATGGCCTTGGCCTTCCTGATTCCGTCAAACTGCATAATCAACCTTTCAATTTCCATTTACATTGAACATTATACTCCCTATTTCACCCAGATTGCGGTGCGGGATGTGCATTTGGGTTAAAATACAAAATGTTAACCTATACTGATCATGCAATCTCCCATCTGTACCGCTTGAACGCGGCGTGAAATGAACCTGACCACCAAATTCACCCTGATTTTCTCCGGGATTATCCTGTTCATGGGATACATCTCGTTTTACGGGATATACAGTTTTCAGTATGACATCCTGGAGCAGGACATAACCGAAAAGCTGGAAAACGCCGCCGAATCGCACCTGGATAAGCTGGACCGGATGTTTTACGAGAGGCTCAACGACCTGGATATTTTGAGCTCCAACCCCGTTTTTCTGACGAAAGGTCAAAGCAAGAAAAGGATAACAGCCGAGTTGGATGATTTTCTGGTCAAGTATCCGCAATACGCATCGGTCACTTACTTCGACCTGGAAAGAAATGTCGTTGCCTCCTCCGGCCTGCGCCGGCGGGTCTACAAACAGCATCCCCTGACCGAATACTGGCCAGCGGTATATGAAGGCCGTGACCATATCGTCAATATTTCCAGATCTTCTTCGCTCCAGGTGCCGACGCTCCACTTGGCTGATCGGGTGATAGACGCCAGTGGAAAAACCCTGGGCATTCTTGTCGCACGGGTTCCGGTAGAAGAGCTTTATGGACTAATGAATGATAAAAGAGATGCTGATGGCG
>JBGPSQ010000220.1:0-4384 GCA_041490205.1 Gallionellaceae bacterium | reverse complement strand
GGCTGGCGGCCAAACTGCACTGCTGTTTGGCGAGGCCAAACGCGTCTTCATGCTGGTGAACAACAAATCCAACGTAGAAGAATTGCGCAGGCATGCAGCGCCAAGCCTGCGCGAAATCGTTGAAGAAGTGCTGGAACAACTGGAGCGCGACGGTTTTATTCGCGACAAGGACGAAACCGGCCAGACAAAATCCCCAAGCAGTACGAGCGGCGGCATGGCCAAAATTGCCATGCCGAAAATATCCGTTCCGGAAAAGCCGGCAAAGCATGAGGAATCGGAGACCTCGATGGGAGATGATCTCGACTTCTCCTCTATTGCCCAATCGCCCCCCCTTGCCCAACCGCCCAGAGCACAGCCGCCTGCTCAAGAAACCAAGCTACCCGTGCAGGCACCCAGCAGCACCCCAGCGGAAACCGGCTTTGGAGACGACCTTGATTTTTCCAGCCTTGCGCAATCTGTCAGCCAGGGGGGCGGCGCTGAAAAACCCAAGGAAGAAACAAAATCCAAGAAGAATGCCGGTCCTGAAATAGATTTTGCCAGCATACTGCAATCGCCTGGCCAGGGCGGCGGGACAGCCAAAGCCCAGTCAGATGCAGAAGCGCAAAAACGCGCCGAGGCGGAAGCGAATAAGCGTGGAGAGGCAGAAGCCAGGGTTCGCGCTGAAATGGAAGCGAAAAAACGCGCCGAGGCGGATGCTTGGACGCGGGCAGAATTGGAAACGAAAAAGAAACGCGCCGAGGCTGAAGCGAGGGCTCGGGCAGAAGCCGAGACCAAGACGCGCAGTGATGTAGAGGCCAAGATCCGCGCTGAAATGGAAACACGCAAACGCACCGAGGCAGAGGCAACAGTCAGGGCACGCATCGAGGCAGAGGCCAGAGCGAAGGCTGAGGCGGCTGCCAAGGCACGCATCGAAGCGGAAGCAACTGCCAAAGCGCGCCTCGAGGCAGAGGCCAGGGCAAGGGCGGAGGCAGCGACCAGGGCACGCATCGAAGCGGAGGCCAGGGCAAAGGCTGAAGCAGCGGCCAGGGCACGCATCGAGGCAGAGGCAAGGGCAAGGGCTGAAGCCGAAATCAGGATGCGCCTTGAGGCCGAAGCCAGGGCAAGGGCTGAGGCCGACGCAAAAAGGAAAGCTTCAGAAGAGATTGATTTCTCCAGTATTCTGCAAAAGCCAATCCCCGGCACCGGAGCAGACAGCACAATGGCAGAAGCTGAGGCCAGGGCGCGGATGGAAATAGAAGCGCGCATGCGCGCAGAGGAAGAAGCCAAGGCTAGGGCGCGCTCGGAACAGGATGCGAAGGTGCGCGCGGAGGAAGAGGCTAAGGCCAGATTGCGCGCAGAGCTGGAAGCCGGAATACGCCCCGCGCCTGCGCTTGGTGGTATCGACAGGCTTCTGGCTGTGGATCCCAGACTCATAACCGGGCAACACAACGCGGCGCGCAGCATGATCGCGACCGTCTTGTTTTTCGACGTGGTGGGCTACACCAAGCAATCTGTCGCCAAACAGATCGAACTGAAAGGGCAATTCAACACCCTCATATCCGGCCTGATCGGGCATGTCGACGAAGATCAGCGCATCATTTTGGACACCGGAGACGGAGCAGCCATAGGATTCTTGCAGCATCCGGAAGATGCGCTGGATGTCGCCATGAAATTCCGCGCCGCAGTAACCGCGAATGGCCACCGGAATTACCCCGAACTGATAGTCAGGGCGGGCATCCATCTGGGCCCGGTAAACGTGATGAAAGACATGAACGGCCTGCTCAACATGGTCGGGGATGGCATCAATGATGCACAGCGCATCATGAGTTTTGCCGGGACGGACCAGATTTATGTTTCGCGCGCGTATTTCGATGTTATTTCGAGGCTGACTGCGGATTCTGCCCGGCTGTTCAAATATAACGGCACACTGAAAGACAAGCACGGGCGCGAGCACCAGGTTTACCAGGTGCTGGGCGAAGGAGCTGCCGCGCCCGCTTATTCCATGCCTAATCAGACAGGCGGCATGGAATCGCTGTTGCAGGACTTGTCCTCCATGTTGAAAGAGGCAGAAAACAACGAGAGGCAGCCCTGGCAGCCCGCGGAAGCGACGCGCGCCGCACAGGCAAAGTCGCCGCAGGAAATTGAAGCAGAAGCAAAAAGGGCCGCGCAACTCAAGGCCGAGCAGGCGGCCGAAGCCGCGCGTGCCAAGGCTCAGCAGGAAGCGGCAACGCGCGCAAGGGCGGAACAGGAAGAGGCCGCGCGCAAATTGGCCACCGATCAGGCCAAAGCGTTTGCGGAAGCCGAAAGGCGCGCTCAACAACAAGCTGATACAGAATCAAAAGCGCAGGAGCGCGACCCCAGGTTACAAGCCAGGCGTCCGAAGTCAGTAAAACCATCCAAGCCACCGCGCCAAAGAAAACCCCGCGGTCCGCTGCCCCTGTTCAAGATCGTCCTTACCCTGATCGTGCTGGCCGCTGCAGGAATCGTCGCCCTGCCGTACGTCTGGCCTTATATCTGGCCGATGGAAGAGGTTGTCGCTGAGGTTGAGAAGGAACTGTCGGGGCAGTTGAAACAGCCTGTGCATATCGGCGGCTTGAGCACAGTCTCGCTGCCCACGCCCAGGATGGATTTGCAGGATATAACAATAGGCAAGAACAAGGAACTAAGCATACGGCACATAGCGCTGCACTTCAATATCCTTACATTGCCTACCAGCATCAAGGAGATCGAAAAGGCAGAGGTGGATGAAGTAACAATCAGCGCGTCGTCGTTCGGCGGCGTCCTGCCCTGGCTGCAATCGATGGGTGCCAGCGAACACTACCCGGTGGCGCATGTTGCGCTACACGGCGTGCATATCAGCGGGGACGTGCCGCCACTGCCCCCGATCGGCGGCACGGTGGATTTCGATTCCAACGGCAGGTTTACGAACGCAAGCCTGAGCAGCAACGACGGTAAAATCACGATAAAACTGCAACCGCACGAAAAACATTTTAATCTTGACTTGAGCATCAGCGATACAAGCTTGCCGCTCCTGCCAAAAATCCAGTTTGCCAGTCTGGATGCAACAGGCGAAGTGAGTGAAGGTGCAGTCAACTTCCCCAGCATTACAGGAAATATGTATGGCGGCAGCCTCAAGGGCAACGCAAACTTATCCTGGAAGGGCGGATGGCAATTGCAGGGGCACATGAATGTCAGCTCCATGCTGGTGGAAAAGGCGCTGCCCGGCCTGAAAATAACCGGGGAAATGGATGGTGAAGCCGCTATTTCCATGAGCGCGGACAAATTGCAGCAACTGGCCAATACGCCGCGGCTGGATGGTTCGCTCAGGGTCAAGGATGGAGCGATCAACAGCATGGACCTGGCGGAAACAGCGCGTTCCGGAGAACACCAACTCTCTCCCGGCACGACCCACTTTGACCTGTTGAGCGCCACATTGCACACCGATAACAGCGGTCACCACCTGAAACCGCTGAAAATTTCCGCTGGCGCAATGAGCATGAACGGCTCAGCAGATGCTGCACCGGACGGCAGGCTTATTGGACAATTGCAAGTAGATCTCAACAAAGTGCGCGCAGGCATGGGGACGCTATCGCTTGTCTTGGGCGGTACTGTCTCTGAGCCGGTCTGGAGCATAGGCAAGCGTTAACCCAGCCAGGAAAATGAGGTAATCAATAGCCGCTTTACAACCTTAAGCGGGCTGGCACATCAGGAAGCATTATGACAGCGCTTTAGCGATACGCTCCAGCGCTGCCTTGAGGTTTTCCATGGAAGTGGCAAAAGACAACCTGATATAGCCCTCGCTACCGAAGGCGGAACCGGGTACTACGGCCACGCCCCCCTCCACCAGCAGGTATTCGGACAGTGCTATGTCGGTAGCTTCCTTGATGACGCCCTTTTTGTGCAGTGCCGCAATCGCGTCACGCGCGTCGGGGAAAGCATAGAAAGCGCCGCCCGCCTTGATGCACTTCAGCCCCGGAATCTTGTTCAATCCGTCCACCACAAACTCGTGCCGCTCGCGGAATGCCTTCAGCATCGGTGCGATGCAGCCCTGGTCGCCGTTCAGCGCGGCCTCGGCGGCAACTTGCGAGATCGAAGTCGGATTGGAAGTGCTTTGGGACTGCACGTTCTCCATCGCGGTGATGATGTACTCCGGCCCCGCCGCATAGCCGATGCGCCAGCCAGTCATCGCGTAAGCCTTGGAAACGCCGTTGAGCACCATGGTGCGCGGGTACAGGTCGGGGCAGGCATTCAGGATATTGGCGAACTTCGCATCGGTCAGCGCGATATGCTCGTACATGTCATCGGTGGCGATCAGGATATTCGGATGCTTGCGCAGCACCTCGCCCAAGGCCTTAAGGTCATCCAGTGAATACACCGCGCCTGAAGGATTGCTCGGGCTGTTGAT
>JBGPSQ010000219.1:0-4387 GCA_041490205.1 Gallionellaceae bacterium | reverse complement strand
GCGCGGCGCGAGCTCGGCGTGCTCGTCGTGCCGGGGCATGAAGCGCGTGCCGTCGGGCAGCTTGAGAATGCCGCCTTCGCCACGTACCGCTTCCGAAATCAGGAATGATTTTGCGTGAGGATGGTATAAACAAGTGGGGTGGAACTGGATGAATTCCATGTTGGCCACCCGGCAGCCTGCGCGCCATCCCATGGCGATGCCGTCGCCGGTGGCGGTGTCGGGGTTGGTGGTGTAGAGATAGACCTTGCCCGCGCCGCCGGTGGCGAGGATGGTGTCCGCTGCGGCAAAAGTGAGGACCGTATCGTTGCAGACGTCCAGCACATAGGCGCCGTAGCAGCGATTGTCCCCGCGCCCCAGCTTTTTGCCGGTGATGAGATCAATGGCGATATGGTTTTCCAGCACCGTGATGTTGGGGTGGGCCTTGACTCGCGCGGCCAGGGTATCCTGCACTACCTGGCCCGTTGCGTCGGCGGCATGGATGATGCGCCGCTGGCTGTGGCCGCCTTCGCGCGTCAGGTGGTAGCCGAAGCCATTTTCCGAATCGCGCGTGAATGGCACGCCTTGCGCCATCAGCCAATCAATCGCAGGTTTTGCGTGGTCGACCACATAGTGCGTGGTGGCCGGGTCGCACAGACCGGCTCCCGCATTTAGCGTGTCCTGGAAATGAGACTCGGTCGTGTCGTTTTCCCCCAGCACGGCTGCGATGCCGCCCTGAGCCCGGCTGCTGGCGCCCTCAAGCAGTGCTTTCTTGGTGACGAGGGCAACCTTGCGGTGTTCCGCGAGTTTCAGGGCCGAAGAAAAGCCGGCCAGGCCGCTTCCGATGATCAAAACGTCAAATTGCGGCATATTCGCCAGGTCCAGCAGTTGCGAAGCCGGAACTATAGCAAATCCGACTGCGTCGGTGGGGAACCCGACCAGGATGGTGGGGAATGATTGGAGTGAACTTATTTTGACGGGCATTGTCTTTGGTGTATCGCAAGGTAATTGCTTGCTGACGTAACCTGCCCATCCGGTTATACTAGTGTGCCGCCGCAGAAGCGGCCCGCAAAAAACCAGGATAACGGGAAATGGGAGACAGGGAAGTCGATCAGCAATTGGTCGAGCGTGCGCAGCGCGGTGACAAGCACGCCTTCGAGTTGCTGGTTGCCAAATACCAGCGGCGGCTCGCACGCCTGATTTCGCGCTTTGTGCGCGATGCGGCGGAAGTCGAGGATGTGACGCAGGAAGCGTTCATCAAGGCCTACCGCGCCTTGCCCGCTTTCCGCGGGGAGAGTGCGTTTTACACCTGGCTGTATCGCATTGGCATCAATACGGCGAAGAATTATCTGCTGTCGCTGGGGAGGAGGGCTCCGACCTCCACACTGCACGATGCGGACGAGTCGGAAGATTTTGAAGAGGCGTCGCTGCTGCATGAAGTCAGCACGCCGGAGAACGAGATGATGAGCAAGCAGGTGGTCGAGGTGGTGAACTCCTCCCTGCAGCAGTTGCCGGATGACTTGCGCACGGCGCTCACATTGCGCGAGATTGACGGATTGAGCTACGAAGAAATCGCGGCTGTCATGGATTGCCCCGTGGGCACCGTGCGCTCCAGGATATTCCGGGCGCGCGAGGCAGTTGCGGAAAATTTACGCCCGTTGTTGGGCACCAGTAAAGACCAGAGGTGGTGAGCACTATGAAGCAGCATATTTCGGCTTTGATGGACGGAGAGTTGTTCGACGAGGAAGCAGAAGCAGTGTTCGACAAGCTGAAGCGCAATCCCGATGGACAGCGCGAGTGGATGATGTACCACCTGATCGGCGATGCATTGCGCCAGCCAGACCATGTACATGCCGACATCAGCGCTACGCTGCGCGATAGGCTGCAGGCAGAGCCCACAGTGCTGGCGCCGCGCGGGCGATCCGCCAACCGGGCGCGCTGGTTTGCGGTTTCCGCCGCCGCTTCGGTGATGGCGCTGACGGTAGTGGCATGGCTGTCCGCCAAGGTTGCTCCACCCGCAGCACCCCAGCAAATGGCAGTGGTTCAGCAATCCGGCAACGTGCGCCCGGCCAGCATGCAGGCAAATCGCAACGTGAATGACTACCTCATGGCGCATCAAGAGTTCTCCCCGGAAAACAATGTGCAAGGCGCCGCATTCTATATCCATACCGTGGCTGGACAGTGATTTGATGGTTGCATCGGTAAAGCGGGTTCTGATCGCCGCCCTGTTGCTGGGCGCGGCCCCGGCGGCTTTTCCGGATCCGTTGCAGGATGACCTCAAGTGGATCGAAACCATGGCCTTCGCCGCGCACCAACTCGACTACAGCGGCACCTTCGTATTTCAATTCGGCAGCCACGTCGAGACTTCGCGCATCACACATGTAACCGATGCCAACGGCGAGTATGGCCGACTGGAAAGCCTGGATGGCACCCGTCGCGAAATCGTCCGCCATAACGGCGTGGTGTGGTGCTACCTGGGCGAAAACAAGGTGAAAATGGAAGGACAAGGCGCCGAGAGGGAATTTCCCGCCTTGTTGCCGGATCGGCTATCCCTTTCAAATATCAACAAAAACTATGTGGTGAGCCAAGCCGGTGAGGCCAGAGTGGCTGGCTTTCATGCGCATGTCATCCTGTTTCAGCCCAAGGATAATTTGCGTTACGGGCGCAGGCTGTGGGCCGAAAGCGACTCAGGCTTGCTGCTCAAGACGGAAGTGATAGACGATCATGGGGCGATCGTCGAGCAATATGCCTTTACCCAGTTGACGCTGGGCGGCAACATAGACCGCACCTGGATCACCCCGGACAAGATGACGCCAGCCAATTCCGGCACTGGCGGTAAGCAGGGCGCCGGTTCCGTTGCACGGAAACAGCGTGATGCGGAACGCAAGGCCGCAGTGACCACTGCCGCCAGCGGCTGGCTGGTGGATGCCGTGCCGGAGGGTTTCGAGAAAATCGCGGAACTCAAGCGTCCTATTCACAACCATATGGGCACGGCCATCCAGATGGTGTATTCAGACGGACTGGCCAGCTTCTCGGTGTTCATCGAGCAGAATGACAGTGACGAGGACGATCACCCCGGCTTGACCAGTCAGGGCGCGGTCCAGGTATACAGCAAATTGTTCGATGGTCACCTGGTGACGGTGGTGGGCGAAGTGCCGCCGCAAACCGTCATCCAGGTCGGCGACTCTGTCCGTTTCGCAGGCGAGTGAGCCATGCTTGAAACGCGGGCGATCGTCATCAGGCTGGAAGGCGAGGAAGCCGTGGTGGAGGCTGTGCAAGGCGGCGGTTGCGGTTCCTGCGGGGGTGGAAATGCCTGCGCCAGCGGTAAAATGTCCCAGATGTTTTGCGTGAAGCCGCGCCAGTTTCGCGTCCGCAACGGCATTGGCGCGCGCGTCGGCGAGGAAGTCGAAGTGGCAGTTGCAGAAGGTGCATTGCTGCGCAGCGCGTTGACCCTGTATGCCCTGCCCATGGCTATGCTGTTTGCGGGTGCGTTGTCGGGGGCGCACTGGCTGGGCGGCTCAGCCGGAAATGACGCCGGAGCAGCCTTGGGCGCCTTGGCTGGCTTGCTGGCCGGATTCGCGCTGGCCGGGCTCATTGCCTCGCGGAAGCGCATCCAGATTGCATCCTCTCCCGCCATCACACGTTGCGGGAGCGCGGGAAAATCCGTTATCCTGTAATCATTCTGTTTTGCTTGCGATGGGGTTAGAAATGCTGAAAAAGCTTTTTGCAGCCATGCTGCTTGGACTGTTCTCGCTAGGTGCATCTGCTCGGGACTTGCCGGATTTCACCGACCTGGTGGAAAAACAGGGCGCAGCTGTGGTCAACATCAGTACCACGCAAACCATCCATAACAACCAAGCCTACCCCGGCATGCCGCCGGGCATGGACGAGAACGACCCGTTCTACGAATTCTTCCGCCGTTTTGCTCCCCCCGCGCCTCGTGAACAGGAAACGCAATCTCTGGGTTCCGGTTTCATCATCAGCCCGGATGGCTATATCCTGACCAATGCGCATGTGGTGGACGGTGCCGACCGGGTGACCGTGCGCCTGACCGACAAGCGCGAATTCAAGGCCAAGGTGATAGGCACGGATAAGCGCGCCGACGTGGCGCTCATCAAGATCGAAGCGACCGGGCTGCCGAAAATCACCCAGGGCGACCCCAACAAGCTCAAGGTGGGCGAGTGGGTAGTGGCCATCGGGTCGCCGTTCGGCTTCGACAACAGCGTGACTGCTGGCATCGTCAGCGCCAAGGGGCGGTTCCTGCCGCAGGAAAACTACGTGCCCTTCATCCAGACCGATGCCGCTATCAATCCCGGCAATTCCGGCGGGCCGCTATTCAACATGAAGGGCGAAGTGGTGGGCATCAATTCGCAGATATACACCCGTTCCGGCGGGTTCATGGGCTTGTCTT
>JBGPSQ010000218.1:0-4441 GCA_041490205.1 Gallionellaceae bacterium | reverse complement strand
GGAAAAATGATCCGGCCAGTCCAGCGGCCAGGAACGCCAGCGCGAGTATGCTGCCGTAACCATAGAAGGCAGCCTCCTGCATCGGCAATTGGCCGAACAGGGCATAGGATTGCTGGGTGAACAGCGCCAGGAACAATCCCTGGCCCGCGCCGATCAGGGTGGTCAGGAACAGGACGGAAAAAGCTGGACGCATTAGTTCAATTCCTCGGTGGCCGGTGGCAGGTTATGGTCGAACGGCGCGCCATCTATCTTATGCGGATTGTCGGAGCGGTACAATTCATCGTTGCGCACCTTGAACGAGGTCTTGCGGCGAGGCAGGTAATGATTGGCCGGCTTGGTGCCGGCTTCCGGCATCAGCACATAACCGCCGCGTTCCCGGATCGCCACTGACACTTCCGAATCCGGATCGTGCACGTCGCCGAACAGCCGCGCGCCGGGCGGGCAGGCCAGCACGCAGGAAGGTTTGCGCCGCTCTTCCGGAAGGCTTTTGTCGTAGATGCGGTCCACGCACAGCGTGCACTTGGTCATGACCTTGCGCTGTTCGTCGAATTCGCGCACGCCGTAGGGGCAGGCCCATGAGCAATACTTGCAGCCTATGCACTTGTCGTAATCCACCAGCACGATGCCGTCTTCCTTGCGCTTGTAGGAAGCGCCGGTGGGGCATACCGGCACGCACGGCGGGTCTTCGCAATGCAGGCAGGACTTGGGGAAATGCACCGTCTCGGTATTTGGGAAACTGCCTGCTTCAAAAGTTTGCACGCGATTGAAGAAAGTGCCGTTCGGGTTGGCCTCATAAGGATTGCAGTCGGTCAGTGCCCCCGCCGATCCCGAGGTGTTCCACTGCTTGCAGTTGGTCACGCAGGCATGGCAGCCCACGCACACATTCAAATCGATTACCAGGGCGAGTTGGGTCATCGCGCACCGCCTTTTTTCTTGCCGCCGGCAAACCAGGCCAGCCAGCCCATTTTTCTCGGCGCCATGCCGGGCACGGGCTGCATGGTTTCAAATTGCGGGTAGCTGTGTTCCGGTTCGTCCGACTTGGCCGGATAGATGCGCACGCGCACGTCGTACCACGCGGCCTGTCCGGTGATCGGGTCGGAGTTGGAATAGCGCTTATCCCCTGCTTTGGCGCGCAGTTCTTCCGAGATCAGGTGGTTGAGCAGGAAGCCCTGCTGCGCTTCGTTGGCGTCACCCGTCAGGTTCCAGGCGCCGGATGCTTTGCCGATCGCATTCCAGGTCCACACCGTTCCCGGCTCGACTGCCTCGGAATACCGGCACATGCAGCGCACCTTGCCCCATTGCGATTCCACCCACATCCAGCCGCCGTCTTCGATGCCTGCGGCCTTGGCGGTGGCTACATTGACGTACAGGTAGTTGTAGGTGTGGATCTGGCGCAGCCAGGCATTTTGCGAGTCCCACGAGTGGTACATCGCCATCGGGCGCTGGGTCACTGCATTGAGAGGATATTTGGTGAGGTCGCTCTGTGCGTCTTCCAGCGGCGCGTGCCAGAAAGGCAGCGGGTCGAAATAGGTGTTGACGCGCTCGCGCAATTCCTGCGGCGGCTGCTTGCCGGGGCGCTTGCCCTGCGCCGCGAGGCGGAAGCTCTGCAATATCTCGGAATACAGGTGGATCACGATGGGATCGTTGTCGCGGCGCATGCCGGCCTGCTGTGACCACTCCAGATATTCCTTGTTCCAGTTGCGCATGTACTGCATGGATGGCGCCAGATGGTAATGGTGGAAGCAGTCATTCTTCTCATAGGCTTCCCACTGCTTCGGGTTGGGCGCGCCGCGCATCGCCTGGCCGCCGTCCTTGCCGCGCCAGCCGGTCAAAAAGCCGATGCCGGAGCCGGGAGCCGTTTCATAATTGATCACGAAATCGGTATAACCCTTGAATTTGCGATTGCCGTCGGCAGCGGTGAATGCCGGAAATTTGAGACGGCTCGCCAGTTCGACCAGCACTTCCTGGAACGGCTTGCACTCGCCGGTGGGCGGGAGCACCGGGATGCGCACCGAATCCACCGGGCCGTCGAATTCCGAGATCGGGCGATCGAGCACGGACATGCAATCGTGGCGCTCGAGGTAGGTGGTGTCTGGCAGGATGAGGTCTGCGAATGCGGTGGTCTCCGACTGGAACGCATCGCACACTACGATGAACGGGATTTTGTATGCGCCGTCCGGCGATTTGTCGGTGAGCATCTCGCGCACTTGCGATGTATTCATGCTGGAGTTCCAGGCCATGTTGGCCATGAACAGCAGCAACGTGTCTATGGGATAGGGATCGCCGCGCCACGCGTTGGTGATGGCATTGTGCATCAGCCCGTGCGCGGACAGGGGATGCTCCCACGAGAACCCCTTGTCGAGGCGCACCGGCTGGCCGTCCGCGTCCACGAACAGGTCATCCGGGTTTTCCGGCCAGCCCAGCGGCGCGCCGCCCAGCGGCGTGTTGGGCTGCACGCCTTCCGGCCCCTTGGGCGGGCGGGCGTTCGGCGGAATCGCGCGCGGGTAGGGGGCCTTGTGGCGGAAGCCGCCGGGGCGGTCTATGGTGCCCAGCAGCGACATCAACACTGCCAGCGAACGTATGGTCTGGAAGCCGTTGGAATGCGCCGCCAGTCCGCGCATCGCGTGGAAGGCGACCGGGTTGCCGCTGACGGTCTCATGTTCCTGGCCCCAGAAGTCTGTCCAGGGGATGGGCAACTCGATCTTTTGGTCGCGTGCGGTCACGCCCATTTCGTGCGCGATGCGCTTGATGGTGTCCGCTGGAACGCCGGTGATTTTCTCGGCCCACTCCGGCGTGCAGTCGGCCACGCGCTCTTTGAGCATTTGAAAGGCCGGTTTGACCGGCATGCCATCCGGCATGAAGAAACTGCCGAACAGTGCCGGATCGGCGTCCTTCGTGTGGTCAGCCACCGGCTTTCCGGTATGGCGGTCCCACCAGTAGAAATTGTGGGGGCGCAGCGGATTGACCTTGTCGCCCTCCGGATTGCGCACAAACATCCCGAATTCCTTGCTGGTCAGGTCTTGGCTCACCAGTTGGCCGGAGTTGGTGTAGCGGGCGAGGAAATCGCGGTCATAAAGACCCAGTGCGATGATTTCGCGGATGATGGCGAGCAGCAACGCGCCGTCGGTGCCCGGCTTGATCGGGATCCATTCGTCGGCGATGGCGGCATAGCCGCTGCGCACCGGGTTGATCGCCACGAAACGCCCGCCGTTGCGCTTGAATTCGCCGATGGCGCTTTTCAGGGGATTGGAATGGTGGTCTTCCGCGGTGCCTATCATATAGAACACACGGGCTCGATCGAGGTCGGGGCCGCCGAATTCCCAGAACGAGCCGCCTATGGTGTAGATCATCCCTGCCGCCATGTTGACCGAGCAGAAGCCGCCGTGCGCCGCATAATTCGGCGTGCCGAACTGGCGCGCGAAAAGCCCCGTCAGCGCTTGCATCTGGTCGCGTCCGGTGAACAGCGCGAATTTCTTGGGGTCGGTGGCGCGCAGGTGAGACAGGCGTTTTTCCAGGATGTCGAAGGTCTCGTCCCAGCTGATTTCCTCATACTGGTTTGCGCCGCGCTCGCTGCCCGGCTTGCGCCGCAAAGGTTTGGTCAGGCGCGCAGGGGAATACTGTTTCATGATGCCTGAGCCGCCCTTGGCGCAGATCACGCCCTTGTTGAGCGGGTGGTCTGGGTTGCCTTCGATGTAGCGCACTTCGCCATCGCGCAGATGCACGCGGATACCGCAGCGGCAGGCGCACATATAGCAGGTCGTGGATTTGACCTCGGTCTTTGCGTCAGGCAAGGGAGCGGCTAGCGGGTCGTGAACGGGGCTGGATGACATATAGTTGCTGGCCGCAAAGGATATTTAAGAATCCGGACGATTAATCTAGTATTTACATGGCAACATAAACCTGCATGCGAGCCGGTATCGGGGACGCACACAGAGTTATGCGGATATGTGCAAGTATGCGGAATAGCAAGGCTGCCCATCCATAGCCGTGATGGGGGAGGGCGATATAACCCTTAAGGGGTATCGCCGCCCCAGGCTTTATGTACTACGTATTGCGCCGGGCAGCACTCATGCGTATTTGCCCATGCACTCAGTCCTTTATTTGGAGGGGAAGGCTGTTTTGCGGTATCATTACGTTCCATGACAAAGTATATCTTCATTACCGGCGGCGTTGTCTCTTCCCTGGGGAAAGGCATTGCTGCCGCTTCACTTGCGGCCATCCTGGAATCGCGCGGCCTCAAGGTGACCATGCTGAAGCTCGACCCTTACATCACCGTGGATCCGGGCACCATGAGCCCGTTCCAGCACGGCGAGGTCTTTGTCACGGACGACGGCGCCGAGACCGATCTCGACCTGGGCCACTACGAGCGTTTCACCCATTCCGTCCTCACGCAGAGCAACAACCTGACGTCCGGCCGGATTTACGAGCAGATCATCGCCCG